>DASXJO010000479.1:0-1584 GCA_036497385.1 Candidatus Angelobacter sp.
TCCAAAGGCGCATTTGCCGGACTAACTCTGGAGGGCGCCGTCATCCAGCAAGATGCCGATTCCACGACCGCCGTTTACGGCAAGGACGTTGCGTTTAAGAACGTGCTGTTGGGGAAAGTACCCACTCCGGAAGTAGCCAAGCCGTTCGTACAGTCCGTGGCAAAGGCAACAAATGCGGCCGCAACAAAAGAAGCCGCGGACAACGATGCCAAGAAGTAGGGCTTCATGTAATTGACCCGCAAGAAAGAGAGCGCGCAGCCATTCAAAATGGTTGCGTGCTTTTTTCTGCAATCGCCATGCTTGCATCATTTTGCTGTATTCTTTTCGTCCCGGGGAGCAGTTCTGGATTGGCGGAGCCGCATCTAAATTATTGCGCGGCCAGTTCGTTCATCCGAATTTAGAAAAGAAGGAACCAATGCTTAGTCCGCTGCGGGCAATGCTCGCGTCATTGCTAGTTGTCTTCTGTTTCTCACAGGTATGTAACGGATATTCCATTCTCACGCATGAAGAGATTGTGGATCTCCTTTGGGCTGACCAGATCAAGCCGCTGCTGATGCAGAAGTATCCCAATGCAACCGAGGACGAGCTCCGCAAAGCCCATGCTTTTGCCTATGGCGGCTGCCTGATTCAGGATATGGGCTATTACCCTTTCGGCAATACACTTTTTAGCGATATGGTCCATTACGTCCGCAGCGGGGACTTTGTGGATGCGCTGCTTTCCGAATCCACAGACCTCAACGAATACGCCTTTTCACTCGGGGCATTGGCCCATTATGTCGCGGATATCGTCGGTCATCCTGTGGTGAATAAAGCGGTGGCGCGTGAATTTCCAAAACTCGGCGCCAAATACGGTCCCATAGTGACCTATGAACAGGACCACAAGGCGCATATCCGCACTGAATTTGGTTTTGACGTGGTGCAGGTAGCCAAACAGCGCTACACCTCCGACGCGTATCACGACTTCATCGGCTTTGAAGTCGCGAAACCCGTGCTGGAACGTGCGTTCCTGAAAACCTACGGCATCTCGTTGAGCGATGTCTTTGGAAATCTTGATCTCTCAATTGGCTCATTTCGATGGTCCGTTAGCCGCGCCATTCCTGAGATGACGCGCGTGGCCCTATTGACCAAGCGAGACGAACTAGTAAAAGAGAATCCCAGCTTGGCAAAGAAAAAATTCCTCTACAACCTGAAACGATCTGAGTATGAAAGGGAATTTGGTAAACAGTATCAAAAGCCCGGGCTGGGCGCCCGTATTATGGCGGTGATTTTCAAAATCATCCCAAAAATTGGGCCATTTAAGGCAATCGCGTTCAAGATGCCAAACCCGGATACCGAAACTCTTTACCTCAAGAGCGTGAACACAACTGTGGACCAGTACCGCGCTGAACTGCGCGATTTGAAGGCCGGCAAGCTGCAATTGGCCAACATGGACTTTGATACCGGAAATCCCACTGGTCCGGGAGAGTACCGGCTTACGGATGAAACCTACGCAAAGCTGCTGGACAAATTAACAAAGGAAAAATTTGGCGGCATGCTGCCCGACTTGCGCGAGAACATACTGGCCTTTTACCAGAACCCTTCTGC
>DASXJO010000480.1:0-3742 GCA_036497385.1 Candidatus Angelobacter sp.
GGGGCTCGACCGTCTTCTCTGTGAACTCCAGTTCTTCGTGCCCTATCACACCGCCGCCAGCGAGTTGGTTATGCTTTAGGAACACGGCGATGCGGTGGTCCATTTCAGTGGCTTCAGGAGCAACTGCGCCAATAGCGGGAGCGCGGTATCTCTGCAGATGAACGGTTAGGGTCCACTCCTCTCCGCTTTGCTGAAGCGCTACCTGATAGCGTTGCTGGCCCGAAACCACCTGCTCTGTTAAGCGATAGCGCGGAATGAAGAACTTTAGTGACGGATCTGAGGCCCCCTCAAAAATCAGTTCGTCAGTGACATTTTCTGAAGGAGATACAGGGACGTTGATCTGACCGCGTGGCACTCCCTCCGTCGGTGTCCGCAGATTGATGATGTTCTGGGCGAAAGCCGGATCGATGAAGCGAATGTTCTGTATGGGCGTCGTAAATGCGGTGCCAGCCACTGGTACACTCGCTTCTTTGGCTTTGACTGGCTGGGCTATGACCGCCGTTTCAACAACTGGCTCGACCCGCTTGGCAGCTACTGCCGTGAAAGTTGGTTGGGCCACTCGCGTGGCAGCTAGCTGGAACGCCGCAGCGGAAGAGAACGTAGTTGGCATAAGCACCTGTTGTCAGTTGCCACAACCGGAGGAACAAATAAGTAGCCGATCAGGGGAGGGCGTGTCAAGGGAAAAGTTCCGGAAAACCCGTTGTGGGACCCCAGTTCGCGTGGCTAGCCAAAAGCGATCCCAAAGCAATGGGTAAGCCCCTTGTCAAGGTTGGACCGGGCAATTTGATTGTTAACTCTCAGCCTTCTGCTCCCGTCAGCGGCAGAAATTCCTCGCACACGATCTTGCCCTCTCTGCTACCTACGGTGTCGCTGCCATGCGAGCGGCTTCGTCGACGGCGTACTTTGCGTTCAGGAAGCTGCCGACCGGTTTTGAGACGTCGGTATCGACAACGTCAGGGCCCAAGAAGAGAATGTCTCGAACTTGCTGGTGCGTCAATTTGGGGTTTACGCCCAGCATCAGCGCCACCGTCCCCGCGACTTTTGGCGCCGCGCCTGAGGTGCCGCCGAATGTATTCGTGTAAGCTGAATCGTTGGTCGGAGCACAAGTGAGGTCGTGAAGCTTGTCGCCCGGCGCGGAAACCGTCATCGGCCAGCCATAGTTGCTCCATTGCCAGCGAGGATTTCGCGACGGATCATAGGTGGTTGCCCCAACGAGGATCGAACCGGTCGGCGGAATCGGCGTAACTCCATCATCGGCTATGGTCACGTCGCGGTTGCCATTTCCCGCGGGGACTACTACGATCACGTTTCGGGCGATGGCACGCTTGATAGCGGCGTTGACCGAAACTACCTGCTCGATGTTTCCAAAGTTCCCGGTCTGGTCTTCCACGATGATCACCATCCGCTGGCCATCCGTTTTCTGTGTGCTCGCCCACTCGATCGCGTTTGCCCAGGCGTTGCCGGGGAGGGCAGTTCCGCCGGTGTTCGCTTGGACCGGCCATGTAGTAGCATTCACAGCTGCGCCGCACATTCCCACGTTGTTCATGGTCGCGGCGGCCAACCCCGTAACGGCCGTTCCGTGATAGATCACGGCTCCCTGACTCACGTTGGCCGATCCGTCGTAGGCGTTATAGGTGTGAGCGGAATCGATGTTTTGACGGAGATCCTGGTGAGTGGTACTGAAGCCCCAGTCGATATCGACGATGATTACACCGGTGCCGTCATTCTGCAGCCACGCCTGATCGAGCTTGCAGCGAAAGATGTACCACTGATTATCGAGGCCGGTCTTTGGGTCCGTTACAAGCTGATCGGAGGTGCCTGTAAGGGGATCGCCGACCATGGGTGGCGGAGGAGCGGCGGCCGGAGGTGCGGAGAGGGGGATCGGCATCGCCATCGTGACCTCGGCAACCTGACGGAGCCGGTTCGCTCCCGCCAGGACGTCCGCGTCATCGGCGACCCGGATTGTGAGGAAATTCCTTAGATCCGGCAGTCCCCCAAGATCTTCAGTCGCTGCCGTGTCGGCCTCAGCGTTGCGGAAGGTATAGATCACTTCTTGAGCTTGTAGCTCCTCCAGCGCCTGATTAAAGGCCCCCATATCGGCACTCGACGAGTCGAGCGTAAGGCCGCTGATCGTTGGAATCACCGGGTCATTAAGTTGAACCTCGATCAGCCCCGGCTCGTACCTGGCAGATTCGGGAACGGAGGGATTCTCATCCGTCGCGTTCGTTGGCATTCCTGGGTCGTTGGCCAATTGGTCGGTAACGTTGACTACCGCAGCACTTGTGTCGTCGATAGTTTGTTGGTCTTCTTGGTCGTCTGCCATAGTTCTTACTCCTTTTGAGTTAGCTACCTATTGATTCTCGTGTTTCATTCCAATTTTCTTTCTGCGTTATCGCTGCTTAGGGTGATCGCTCCGTTTCCTTTGACCTTTACAGCCACACACTAGGATTCTCTCAGCGCGCTAATGCGAAGGGGTTGAGAGGGTTTTTGGCCTTGTTATTCATTGTGACTCTTCGGTTGTTGAATCCTGGGTGTCACCCGTCGAGTCACTCGCGCCAGAATCGCTCGTCGACTCCGTATTAACGGTGATATCAAACGAACCCGCACAATTGATCGGCTGCTCGGGCGCCGAACTGGAATAAATGCAGGCTTCCAGATGATACGAGGCGAACTGGTTGGGAAACGTTCCAAAGTGAACGACTGCTTTGACGGTGGCTCCCGCGTCCAACCCGGCGTCCTGCTCAAAATCGAGATCGAGCGGCGGATCCTGGTCGCCACTCAAATTGAAGCGGACAAAAAAAGATCCGCTCGGAAGTTCTCCGGCATTGGCCACATCAACACAAAAGTCGTATTCGACGTTTGGTTTCGGAAATGCTTCGTCAGTGGTGCCACCGTCCGGGCTAACATAAACTGTGTCAGTAGTAACTAGTTTTGAATCGTCGGTTTTAGTATCTGAATTGCTCATTGCTAAGATCCTTGGTTATTTGTTGTATGTGTGGAATAAAGGAACGTTAATAACATTTCACGGGATGTACTTCCTGCCGCTGAGACGGAGATCATCCGACCACCAAACTTGACCGGAGCCCTCCGTATCTTGACCTGAGCTTTGATCGTCTGAATCGTCAGCCATAGGCTGCTCCGGAGGAACCCCACTTATACGGCCAGAAAAAATACTAGGTCAAGAGAAAATGATAAAATCTTAAAGAATCTTGACGACGTCCATTTCGGAATTTGTGCAGTCGGAGGTTTTCGCTGCGATCGCCATGGAGCTGAGAGATCATCTTCAAGACAAGCAGGCTTCAAAGTTGAAACAATGAAATTGGAGGGCGGGCTGGTTCCACAATCCGAGATATACTTAAAACCTTGCTAGACAAAGCACCCATCGCGTTCCTCGTAATGACCGGAGAGGATGAAACAGTGACCGGGAAGCTACATCCTCGACTAAATGTAGTACCTGAGGCTGGGTTGTTGAACAACTCGGTCACGCCACTTTCCAAAAGGATGATTGCTCGTTCAAAGCCGAATTTCCCTTGAAACGTTCATGGAATTGAGGAAATCAGATTCACGAACATCAAAGAGGCTTTCGGCGATGTTGTTGCCACCATTCGCCGCGAGTTTCCGAACACGTAATTCAAATGCTGGTAAACTAAACTTCACAGAGAGAGCGAAATGCCAAAATATTGGATGATTAATGATCGCAACCGAGGCGGGACCGGCACTGCACCAAACACACGCGGACTAA
>DASXJO010000481.1:0-2709 GCA_036497385.1 Candidatus Angelobacter sp.
AGTGGTGTTGGTAGCTGTCCAACTATTCGCGCCAGGGTCATATCTGCCGCCAGTGTTCAAGTAATGGTAGCCAGAATCATAAAAGGATCCACCCCAGACAATCATTTCACTGCCAGTCCACACGGCTGTGTGAGCGTTCCGGGCGGTGGGCGCGGTGGCGGTGCTGGTCGCTATCCAACTATCCGTGCTGGGATTGTAGCTGCCGCCCGTATTCAAAGTGTTTCCACCCCAGATGATCATTTCATTGCCGCTCCATACGGCCGTGTGCGCAAACCTGGCCGTTGGAGCGTTGTTGTTGGTCGTGGCTATCCAATTGTTAGCGGCCGGATCGTATCGTCCGCCAGTGTTCAACCCGGTGTCGCCATAGCCGCCCCACACAATCATTTCATTGCCGGTCCAGACCGCCGTGTGCCCGCGTCTGCTCGTTGGCGCGTTGCTAGTGCTAGTCGGTATCCAACTGTTAGTGCCAGGGTCGTATCGTCCGCCGGTATTCAAATTAGCGTTGCCATTATAGCCGCCCCAGATGATCATTTCATTGTCTCCCCACACCGCTGTGTGAAGCTGTCGAGCAGAAGGAGCGCCCGTGAGGCTGGTGGCTGTCCAGGTATCCGTGCCCGGGTTGTATCTCCCGCCGGTGTTAAGGTCGCTAGCTCCACCACTGCCGCCCCAGACGATCATTTCATTGCCAGTCCACACCGCGACGTGAAGAGACCGCCCATCAGGGGCGTTAGTCCTGCTGGTGACCGTCCAACTATCCATGCTGGGTGTGTATCTGCCACCGGTGTTTAAATAGCTTGTATCATATCCGCCCCAGACAATCATCTCCGTGCCAGTCCAGATTGCGGTGTGGAGCCCTCGACGAGAGGGCGCATTGTTGATGCCGGTGTTCGTCCAACTATTCTTGCTCGGATTGTATCTCCCGCCAGTGTTGGTCAAATTGACAAGGTCAGTTGTACCTCCCCAAACGATCATTTCGCTGCCACTCCAGACAGCCGTGTGAAGGTCGCGGCCATCCGGCGCGTTGTCGGTGCTGGTAGCTGACCAGGTATCCGCGCTGGGATTGTACCTCCCGCCAGTGTTCACGAGTCCAGCGCTGTATCCGCCCCAGACGATCATTTCACTGCCCGTCCACGCGGCCGTGTGCTTCTCTCGCGCAGTGGGCGCGTTAGTCGTGCTTGTCGCGGTCCAGCTGTTCGCGACCGGATTGTATCTTCCGCCCGTGTTGGAATCGCCGCTGTCGCCATACCCACCCCAGACGATCATTTCACCGCCACCCCACACCACCGTGTGCCCCTCTCGAGCAGTCGGCGCGTTCGTAGTATTGGTGGCTGTCCAGCTATCGGTGCCAGGATCGTAGTTCCCGCCAGTGTTCGCAAAGTTTCCGCCAAATCCGCCCCAGACGATCATTTCACTGCCCGTCCACACTGCTGTGTGACTCTCTCGAGCGGTGGGTGCGTTGATGACGGTGGTGGCTGCCCAACTGTCAGTGCTGGGATCGTATCTCCCGCCTGTGTTTACCGTGCTTGGATTGCCATCATAGCCACCCCAAACGATCATTTCACTGCCTGTCCAGACGGCGGTGTGACCCCACCTGCCAGAAGGCGCATTAACACTACTGGTGGCTACCCAACTGTCAGTGCTGGGATTGTATCTCCCGCCGGTGTTAAAGAACTCGACGCCGTATCCGCCCCACACAATCATTTCGCTACCGGTCCAGACGGCTGTATGAGAGCTCCGCGGAGCAGGCGCATTCGCGGCGGTTATGGCTGTCCAACTGTCTATACTCGGATTGTATCTGCCGCCAGTGTTCAGCTCGCAGTTTGCGAAACTACATTCAGCCCCGCCCCAGACGATCATTTCGCTGCCAGTCCACACTGCCGTGTGACCTTTTCGACCATCCGGCGGACCAGCGGTAGCCGTCCAAGTGTCATCGATGCATCCGCCCGTCCCGATTGTGGGAAGAGTATAGCTAGCAGCTGGTACCGCTAGCTCGTTGGTCTCGCGGTTTTCTGCTGTACTTAGCCAGGACTCCAACGGCTCTTTCAACCATGAGATCGTAGCAAGCCTTAAGTGATCATCCGTTTTCTCGATTACTGTCATCGCGTAGTAACGGCTCTCGTCTTCCTGTAACCGGCTTACTTTTCCAGTGGGTATGCTCTCGCAGGCTTCGCTGGCGCGTTTGGAGTGCGCTGACATGCCAGCGCTTTTGAAAGCGGCGATCCTGCCGTCGCGCGACCGCACTCCAAAGATGGCCGCCAGTCTCTGCACAGTTTCGTCCCATTCGCGGCTGTTGACGTTGACCGCGTGCGTAGCGGCGCGGTTTTGCTCCTCATGTGAGCTGTCGCTTTTGACGAATTCAATCTCGCTATAAGTCCCACCGAGCTGTTTCATCTCCTCGACGGTGTTATGGACCGTTAGCTCAGCCTCTGCGCGCTCTCTCAGGTGGCCGTGGATTCTCTCGTCGTAGGGATACCAGGACGTGATTAAGCGGTCAGCTAACGCAGGCCCTGCCAAACACTCGGCGATCACAAAGGGATCGTTTCCGAGGGCGTCGAAGAGTTCGCTCAACACGTCCGGCTGTCTGGTGTGCTTAGCCATGCGATCCATTTCACCTTGTAGCTGCGCGGCGGTGATCGGCCGTTGCCAGTAATCGTCCAGCGCCTGTGATTTGCGCAGATAGTCCGCAACTTTCTTTTCAAGCTGCGCCTG
>DASXJO010000482.1:0-8981 GCA_036497385.1 Candidatus Angelobacter sp.
CGCCCGCCGCCCTTTACCACCTTGCCATCGGCAGTAACGAACTGCACGCCAATGCAAAAATCGCGCATGTGTCCGAAGGTTGATTTCAATGGCCCCGCAGCGCCCGTAGCCAGCAGCCCGCCCACGGTCGCGTGCTCCAAACTTGAGGCGTCGCAAGGCACCCACTGCTGATGTTCGCCCAGTTGGCTCTGCATCTCGGCAAACGGCATGCCGGCCTGCACCGCTATGGTCAAATCACCCGGATCGTATTCTTCAACCTTATTCAGCCGAGTGGTGCTCAATAGAATGTCGATGCGTTCCGGCACGCAGCCAATCTGCTGCTTGGTTAACCCGCCCGCGGGGGCCACAACCAGATCACGCTCATTTGCCAGTCGCAGCACCGCACCAACTTCGTCGGCTGATCCGGGATACACAACGGCAGCCGGAACCACTCCGTTGATCTCGAAATCAGTGCGCTGAACGTTACCGTCCCCCACAATCGCGCCCAGTTCGCGGTCGAGAGATGCTGGTGAAGTCATGGTGCTCATGCCGGTAAACTCGCTACAGGCTCAAATTTGGCTTTCGGCAGCGGCCCTGTGATCTCGCGACAGAAATGCAGATCAGGAATCATCTTCTGCGGATTCAGGATCGATTCCGGATTGAAAGCGTTGCGCAGCCGTACCATCACCTCAAGATCATCTTCAGTGAACATGGCGGTCATCAGCCCTATTTTTTCCAGACCCACGCCGTGTTCGCCAGTAATCGATCCGCCGAACTTGAGACAGCACGCCATGATTTCCTTAGCGGCTTTGCGGCTGTTTTCCGTCTGCTTGGGATCACGGCTATCAAACAGGATCAACGGATGGAGATTGCCGTCGCCCGCATGGAATACGTTCCCGATAATCAGCCCGTAATGCTTGCTGATGCGCTCAATCTCCGCCAAAGTGTAAGGGACCTTGGTGCGGGGAATTACGCCATCCTGCGTGTAATAAGAAGGTGAGACGCGGCCCACGGCGCCGAAGGCCGTCTTGCGTCCCAGCCATAAGAGCTGGCGCTGCTTTTCGTCTTTGGCATGGCGAACTTCACGGGCTTTCTGCTGCATGCAGACGGCGCTTACCGCTTCTGCCTGTTCGTTCACGGTTTCACGCATGCCCTCAAGTTCAATCAGCAGCACCGCCGCAGCATCTTCGGGGTATCCGGCGTGGACGTTGGCTTCTACGCAACGAACCATCCAGCCATCCAGCATTTCTAACGCAGCAGGCGTTACGCCGCTCTGCGTGATCGCGACAACGGTATTAGCTGCATCTTCTACGGTGTTATAGATGGCCAGCAGAGTCGTGACATGTTCCGGCAGCTTGGTCAATTTCACGGTGATTCGCGTCACGACGCCCATGGTGCCTTCAGAGCCAACAAAGAAACCTGTCAGATCGAGTCCCGTGGAGTCCTGGGCCTTGCCGCCCAGCTCAATCACTTTTCCGTCCGGCAGCACCACTTCTAGTCCCGTGACATGGTTCACGGTGACGCCCAGCGCCAGCGTATGCGGGCCGCCGGAATTTTCCGCCACGTTGCCGCCGATAGTGCAGGCCTTCTGGCTGGAAGGATCAGGCGCGTAATAGTAGCCATATTTTGCCGTGGCGTTGCTCAGCTCCAGATTCACTACGCCCGGCTGGACGACGGCGCGCTGGTTGGGGACGTCGATTTCCAGGATTTTATTCATCCGCGCCAGTGAAAGCACAATGGCCTCACGCCGCGCAATGGCCCCGCCGCTCAGCCCGGTTCCCGCTCCGCGGGGCACCACGGGAATCTTTTTGTCGCTGGCCAGCTTCATCACCTGCGACACCTGTTGCGTTGTCTGGGCAAACACCACTGCGCCGGGGCGGTGCTTGTCCACGCCGGCGTCATACTCATAAAGCATCAGCTCTTCCGGGCGGTCCAGGACGGCGTCTTTGCCTGCAATTTTTTTGAGTTGGCGGACGATTGAGGAGTCCATAGATTAGTTGGCCTCTGGCGCTTCTGTGCTGCTGGTTTCGAGCCTTGCCTGATTGCCTAAATTGTAACTCTTCCGCCGTCTTGCGGGCATGGCCTGAGCTTCCGAAGGAGCGTCCACAGATAGAATCCTGAGAGGTGCTGACGCTGGCGAAAGCGAAGGAGCAGAAATTCTGCAAGTTTTCTCCGATGAAGCGTTCCAGATACCGGGGAGTAAACCGTCCGAAGAAGGCCGGCATACTCTTGAGAATAGAATGCTTCGTTTTGAAGATTTTCACGGTGGGGGATATGTCCAAGTGGCACTTCGGCGGTAACTCCCGTATAATCTGGCTTTTCCCACCTTGCTCAGAGGGTAGTCATATAGCTCCGTCGTTCATTCAGGAAACCAGTCCTAAGCATGTCGCGCGGGTCGGGCCCCTAGGGCTGATCCTTTGCCTGCTGCTTTTGGCATTGGTTCCAAAAGTCTTTGCCGCGCCACAAACCGGTCAAATTGTTGAGCACATTGATGTGACTGGTAATCGCAGGATACCCACAGAAACGGTTAAGTCCCGCATTTACACTCGAGAAGGTGATGTATATGACGAAGCCGCCCTGCAACGCGACCTGCGGTCGGTCTGGAACAGCGGCTACTTTGAAGATGTCCGCATGGAGCGGGAACAGACTGCCAAGGGCTGGACCATTCATATTTATGTGCGGGAAAAGCCGACGATTCGTACCATCGATTATCACGGATTGAATTCGGTTTCGCAAAGCGACGTTCTTGAGCGTTATAAGAAAGTTAAAGTTCCGCTGACCGTGGACAGCCCGTACGATCCCACAAAAGTGACCAAGGCCAAGGTTGTGTTGCAGCAATTGCTGGCCGAACACGGCCGCCAGTTTGCCACCATCAACATACAGGTGCAGCAGGTGCCTCCGTCATCAGTCTCCGTGACGTTCAACGTCAAGGAAGGGCCCAAGATCAAGGTGGGCAAGATCACGTTTGTGGGTAACAAGCATGTAAAGAGCCGCACGTTGCGGGCGGCCATGAAGAACCTGAAACCGGTCGGCGTTCCCCGTTCCATCTTTCTGGAAAATATGTTTGCCCGGACGTTTGACGCGTCCAAGCTGGAAGAGGACGCCGAGCGCGTCCGCGAAGCCCTGCAGACATTTGGCTATTTCCAGGCGGTGGTGGACGATCCCAAAACCCAACTTCGCGATACCTCGTCGAAGATGCATATTCCTCTGATCCAAAAAGGTCAAGGCAAGGTAATGGATATTACCGTGCCCATTGAGGAAGGCGACAAGTACAAGCTCAAGGCAATCAATTTTACGAACAACAAAGCCATCCTGAATAAGCAGCTGTTGAGAAGCGTTTTTCCCATCAAAGACGGAGAGACATTCAACAAACAGCTGATTGGGAAAGGGTTGGAGAACCTCCGCAAGGCCTATGGCGAGCTGGGGTATATCGATTTCACGCCTATTCCCAATACTGAAATTGACGATCAAAAGAAGATGATCACCCTGAACATTGAAATGGAAGAGGGCAAGCCGTATTTTGTCCGCCGGATCGAGTTCCAGGGGAACACCACAACGCGCGATCGCGTTATCCGCCGTGAACTGCTGGTGCAGGAAGGGCAGGTCTTTAACAGCCGGCTGTGGGACATCAGCGTGCTTCGCCTGAATCAGTTGAACTATTTTGACGCACTCAAGCCCGAAGACGACACGGAACGCAAGCTGGATACCAAGAACGGCACCGTGGATCTAACGGTAAAAGTTAAAGAGAAGGGCAAGAACAGCATTGGTCTTACCGGCGGCGTGAGCGGACTGGAAGGTTCGTTCATCGGCCTGAATTATGAGACCAATAACTTCCTTGGTCTGGGCGAAACGCTGCAGGTACAGGCCAACGTAGGGAGTTTATCCCGCGTGCTGCTCTTCGGCTTCACTGAACCCTATATGTTTGACCGGCCGCTGACGCTTGGGTTCACCGTGTACAGCCGCAGGTTTGATTTCAACCAGGCACGCCAGGCATCCATCAATGCCGGGCAGAACCTAAACCTTCCGCAGTCGGTGCTCAATCAATTGCTGAATTACAACCAGTCCAGCACGGGATTCACCGCCTCATCGAGCTATTTGCTGGGACATTCCTTCAAGCGCGTGGGCCTGACCTACACGCTGGATAATACGACGATCAACACGTTCAGTGACGCGTCGCGGAACCTGTTCCAGACGCTGAACTTTCGCAATATCTCAGGCCCCGACGCGCTGAAAGGCATCGTCACAAGCTCATTGACGCCGTCGTTTGGGTTCAGCACCATTGATAGTCCTATCCGTCCGCATCGAGGCAAGAGCCTGTTTATTTCGAGTGAAGTTGCAGGACTGGGCGGCAACGTTAAGTTCTATCGGCCACTCATCGCTTTCACCGAGTGGAAGCCGTTGTATCACCAGAACACGCTGGGCATACGCATCCAGGGCAGCTTCATCGATGGCTTTGCCGGTTCTGAAGCGCCGCCATACCAGCGCTTCTATATGGGCGGAGAAAATGACTTGCGCGGTTTTGACGTGCGCACGGTTTCTCCTTATGTGTTCGTCAGCACTGTACAGAATTTCCAGCTGACCAACCCTGACGGTAGCCCGATCCCGATAGATCCGACGAACCCGCGGCGTGGAAACGTGTCTGTGCCGCTGCCGGTGAATAACATCACGCTGCCAGGCGGCGATACGCAGTTTGTTGCCAACGTTGAATACCGTGTTCATGTGGTCGGACCGGTCACCCTGGCGCCGTTTGCCGATTTCGGCATGGACTTTGTCACCCGGCCGTCACAGCTGAAAGTCAGTTCAGATTCTCTGACGCTGCTCAACAGCACCGTTTTTGGCTGTCCCGCGATCGTGAATTTCCAATGTGCCGGCGGTCAGCCTTTTACGTTCACTGGAAACCTGCAGCCGGTAGCTGGCACCAATTACGTACCGCGCATGTCCACGGGGCTGGAATTACAGGTGCTGCTGCCGATCGTGCAGCAGCCATTCCGTATTTACTATGCGTACAATCCGCTGACCCTGAATACCACAGTGCATTCTCCCAGCCCCATTTCGCGGAGCATGTTCCCGGTGGGTTCAGTGGGCGATTTTAGTTTTCAATCCGCGATTTCCGCGTTGGCCCCAGATTTTCGCCTGCAGGAACCGCGTAAGACGTTTCGATTCACCATCAGCACCACTTTCTAAAGAAAGTGATTGTTTGACGCTGGCGGAGGCCACAACCTATAATTTGGGTACCCGTTCCCACCGCAGATTTCACGCACTCATTGAGCTGCCCTCGTGACCGTGTATCGCGAAGAATAGTTACCTGAGAACCACCAAGGAGTCCAATATTTCATGGCAAGTTACATCAATACCCGCGTCCTAAGTCTGGCATTGGTCCTGGTCTGGGGCATTTCCGCCGCTCGCGCGCAGGCGCCCGTGGCCGGTTCCCCCAGCGGCAATAAGGTAGGCATTGTCAGCATCCAGGACGCCATTGCAAATACCAATGAAGGCAAAAAAGAACTGGAAGCTTTACAACAAAAATATGCTCCACGGCAGGCAGCCTTGCAGGGCCAAAATGAAGAACTGGAAAACATGAAAAAACAACTCCAGGCCCAGGGCGACAAGCTGAGCGAGGAGGAGCGAAACAGCCGCGTCCGCACCGCCACCGAGAAGCAGAAGACGCTGCAGAGAAGCGCGGAAGATTTCCAGAATGAAGTTCAGCAGGCGGAGCAGGAAGTCCTGAACCGGCTGGGCAAGAAGATGCTGGATGTGCTGGAGAAGTACGCCAAAGCGAATGGCTACGCGGTGGTGATGGACGTCTCCAATCCGCAAACGCCGGTGCTGTATGCGAACCCCGGAACCAACATCACAAAGAGTCTAGTGGACGCTTACAACGCAGAATCGCCGGTTGCAGCGCCTGCGTCAAAACCAGCGGCAACCAAACCAGCGGCAACCAAACCAGCGGCAACCAAGCCTGCGGGCGCTGCTGCCACACGGCCTCCCGCTTCAGGCGCAGCGACGCCAAAGAAGCCGTAAGCTTTCGGCGCGGGAAGGAACTCACGCCGTAACTAATCCAAGGAGCACGTAAAAAGCATGAGCATGGCACAAATGAAAAATCTGGCGCTAGGTATTGGTCTCAGCGCCGTACTCGGCACGTTTGCCGGCGCACAGGGCGCAGCGACAGCGACCCCGGCGACCACACCAGCTGCGAGTAACACAGCCGAGAGCACCCCTGCCCCCACTGGGCCGGTACCCACAAAAATTGGCGTCGTCAACATTCAGCAAGCCATCCAGGAATGCGGGGAAGGCAAGAAGGAAATTGACGCGCTGCAGCAGAAGTTCGCTCCCAAACAGGTTGAACTCAAACAACTGAGTGATGACGTTGAGAACCTGAAGAAGCAGTATCAGGCGCAAGCGGAAAAGCTGAGCGATGACGAAAAGAGCAGCCGCGCCAAAGCCATCGATACCAAGCAGAAGTCCCTGCAGCGCAACTATGAAGATGCGCAAGCCGAATTTCAGCAGGCAGAGCAGGAAGTAATCAATCGCATTGGATCGAAGATGGTGGCCGTATTAGAGAAATACTCCAATGCCAACGGTTTTGCCGTGGTGCTGGATGTTTCCAATCCGCAAACATCGCCTGTGCTCTGGGCAACGCAAGGCACCGTAATTACCAAAGAGCTGGTAGATGCTTACGACAAAGCAAATCCAGCGGGCGCAACCACTCCCGCAGCCAAGCCGGCCGGCGCTGCAGGAGCAGCGACGCGCCCTGCAACAGCTCCCGCGCGCCCAGCACCGACACCAAAGAAACCGTAATTGTTCCTGAGAATCACACAGGCCGCCTGCGCAGGCGGCCTTTTTATTTTGGTCGCAGCGGAACTTCGCCGTCATGCTTCGGTGTCAAATCACTTCCATGGAGGTGAGAAAATGTTCGGAGATACGCTGCTTGAATCTTCATCCGTACCGCGCAAAGGAAAGCGCTGGCCCATGGCGACCGCGTTCACGGCGGAGGCAATCGCCGCAGGCTTGCTTTTAGTTATTCCATTGCTTTCCACCGGAGTGATACCCGTTTCCGCACGAGTGCCAATCTACACGCCAGTAAAACCTGTAACACTTGAACCAGTGGAGCGTGTGCGCACCGAGCCCGCATCGGCGGGAGGACCGGCGAACCCCAGTAGGCAAATCCGGGCAGTAGTGTTGTTCAATGACAACCCAAATGCAATTTTCCGAGGTGCAACTGCAGACGTTACGACTAATCCGGCTGATGTTCGAGATCCGGAGCCAGGAGGAAAAGACGAAAAAAAACTTAACGACTTCATCGCCGATGGTCCAGCAAACTCAAATGTGAAACTGGACGTCCCTAAGCGCATCAAGTCGCAATTCGAAGAAGGACAGTTACTGAACCGCGTGGAACCGGTTTACCCGCGCATTGCCGCGATCAGCGGGATCCAAGGCCAGGTGAAATTGCATGCCATTATCGCTCGCGACGGCAGGATCCAGAGCCTAAACGTAATCAGTGGACATCCGCTGCTGGCGCACGCTGCTCTTGAGGCGGTGGAACAGTGGCGCTATCGTCCCTACGTTTTAAACGGCGAGAAGGTTGAAGTGGAGACGTTCATCACGATTAACTTCAGGAAAGAAATGCACTAGCAATATGGTAAATAGGGTAGGAATTTTAGCAATGGCGGCTGTGGAAAACTTTGTGCAAATGTCTCTGAGGCAGCAGAATAGAACAATATTTTTCAATAACTTAAGCAATCTGCCCCACCGGCGCAGCAGTTTATAAAAGTCTTATTATCAAAGTGTTAGACGGAACCGAAGACAAACGAACGGCTTGCACCACAAATGGGCATGTACTCTCGTGCAAAAGTGCAGATTTGCACATTTCGCGCTCGCAACTTTTGTCCAGCCGCCTGCATCACGCGCCTTCGCCAACTTTGAGCACGGCAAGGAAGGCTTCCTGCGGGATATCGACTTTGCCGATGCGCTTCATCCGCTTCTTGCCTTCTTTTTGTTTTTCCAGCAGCTTGCGCTTGCGCGAGATGTCACCGCCATAACATTTGGCCAGCACGTTTTTGCGGATGGCCGCAACGGTTTCTCGGGCAATGATCTTGGCTCCTATCGACGCCTGAATGGCGACTTCAAACATCTGCCGAGGAATCAGCTCACGCATCTTTGATACGAGTGCGCGTCCGCGGTCATAAGCGAAGTCGCGATGCACGATGATGGAGAGCGCATCCACCGGATCACCGGTCACCAGGATATCAAGCTTCACCATGGGAGATTCCCAGCTTCCGGCAAGGTGATAATCCAGTGACGCGTGACCGCGCGAGATAGTCTTGAGCCTGTCATAAAAATCCAGCACGATCTCGTTCAGAGGAAGTTCATAGGTCAGCATCACGCGGTTGGCGCTCACGTACTCAAAGCCTTTTTGCTTGCCGCGCTTGTCTTCCACCAGCTTGAGAATGCCGCCCACGTATTCTTCGTTCGTCAGGATAGTGGCAAGAATCACCGGCTCTTCAATCTTCGCGATCTCACTTTGGTTGGGCCAGCGCGAAGGATTGTCAACCTGGATCTTCTCTCCATCGGTCTTGGTAATGTCATAGCGCACGCCGGGCGCGGTGGTGATCAGCTCCAGGCCAAATTCGCGTTCCAGGCGTTCTTGAATAATTTCCATGTGCAGCAGACCGAGAAAGCCGCAACGGAAGCCGAAGCCGAGCGCGGCGGAACTTTCCGGCTCAAAGAAGAAAGAAGAATCATTGAGCCGAAGCTTTTCCAGCGCCTCGCGGAGTGCGGTGTGTTCGTGCGCATCCACGGTGTAGAGTCCGGCAAACACCATGGGCTTGAGCTCTTCAAAGCCGGGAAGCGGCTCAATGGCGGGACGCGCGTCGTCTGTGATGGTGTCGCCAATTTTGGTATCAGAAACAGTTTTGTTGTTGGCGACCATGAAGCCGACTTCGCCGGCAACCAGCTCGTCAATTTCCACGGGCTTGGGAGTGAGCACGCCCAGGGTTTCCACGTCG
>DASXJO010000483.1:0-7274 GCA_036497385.1 Candidatus Angelobacter sp.
TACTCACGGAAATATTCGCGGATGTTGTCTGCGCCCACTTCCTTTATATGTGCGATTGTCTGCGGATCTTTGCTGGCGAAGGTCTCCTCTTCGTCGGCATAGCCGCTGGCCATAAGCACATACGCGATGATGCGGGTTTCCACTCCGGCCATGATCGCGCCCACGTGCGCATCCCAGCTATGGCCAACGTAAGCAATACGCTTGCGATCAACGTCCGCGCGCCCGTAAAGCAGGTCGATGCCGCGGCGAAGATCAGTGACCTGATGGACGGCGGCTTCACTCTGCTGCTTTGCCGCTTCCAGCGGGCCGGAATCGTTGTTGGCTTCAACCCATTCGTGGCGGACCTGCGGTGCATCAATCAGCAGTGACACCACGCCGGAACGCGCCAGCGCCACGGCCTCCTCCAGGAACTCATCTTTGTTGGCCAGCGGCGAGCCTTTCTTGAGCCAATGGCCCCAGATGATAGCGGGAAACGGGCCGCCGCCCGGAGGAATCAGCAGGTAAGCCGGCACGCGATCTCCACTGGCGCCAGCGTAATTGAGCTCGATCAGACGCACCTTGTCGCGCTTATGCACGTCCGTCTCGCGTATTTCCAGTCCGGCATGGCTGTCATAGTCAAAGCGCGGCAGCAGGTCAGGATAGGAAGGCTTGGGCGGTTCCGCGTTTGATTCCGCCTGCGTGGGTTGAGCGGCAGGCGATGAAGAAGGCGTCGGCGTAGCCGCGGGACCGGGTGCGGTGTTTGATCCCGGCCGGTTCAGCGTTGGCCGGTCAGAAGGCGTCGGCGTAGACGACGGTGGTGGAGTTGGCGAAGGCGATTGCGCCGCCCCGCTCACGATCAGAGATGACAAGAAGATAAATGACAATAAAGTCCGCATGAATTCAATCCGTATTTCCTAAAAAGATGCTTCTAACACTCTATCGCGAAGACCATGTTCTCTGCTGGGAAACGTGATAGTTGCCCCAGCTGTGGCGCGGTGCTAATCTCAAGCCCTCATGGACCCCATGGAAGCCACAAGCCCCGCCCGGAACTTCGGCCCAAAGAATCCGGAAACGTTTTTTGCCGCACAGAAGCGCAATCGCCGCGCAACGTGGCGCATGTCAGCGCTGTGCACCTTTGCTGCTTTCATCATGGGCTTGCCGCTCACGCTGGTGCTTACGCCATTGCTCTATGCCATTGGCATGATTGTTCTGGAGACGGTCAACCATTTCTCACCCCAACCGGAGCTGTTGCAGCAGGCCAATGATCTGGCCAAGCTTGGCCTGCGCGTCGCCGACTTTGTGATCAACCAGAAAGGCACGCTTGATCCCGGCGAGTTGGCCACCGGACTGGCGTTCGCATTGTTGCCCGGCATTGTGTTCGCTTTTGGATTGTGGTTTGCCATGCTGGCGTTGTTTCGTCATGGGGGCGTGGGCGGCACGCTCGCCAGCATGAACGCGCGCGAGCCCAATCAGGCTGACCTTAAAGAGCTTCAGCTTGCGGACACGGCGCAGGAAATGGCCATCGCCGCCGGATTGCCCGCCCCTAAGATCATGCTTGTCGATTCCATTGGCGCAAACGCCGCTGCCGTGGGAACTTCAGCACATGATGCGCGCATCGTGATTTCGCGCCGCCTGCTTGACGATCTTGATCGCGACCAGATGCAAGCAATTTTGGCGCACCTCGTTGGATCCATCGGCAATGGCGACCTGGGAATCGCATTCACCGTAACGAGCGTTTTTGAAACCAGCGGCCTGCTGGTGAACCTTATCAATGCGCCGTTCAGCAAAGAGTCGCGCAGCAGGCTCTGGCGCGTAGCGCGTTACATGCTCGGCGGCGGCACGCCGGAAAAACGAGCGGCAGATGCAGCGGCAATCGCTGAATCACTGGCCACCTCACTCGATGGCGACACGCCTGGAATGGACAACTATTTCAAGCAGGGCAATCCCGGACTGATCAAGAAAGCTTACCGCCTTCTGCTCTTCCCGCTGATGTTCACCAACATGGTCATCAACATAACCCTCTGGTTCTTCCTGAACGTGCTGCTGGGCCCGTGCATGGCTATGCTGTGGCGCACGCGCCGTTATCTGGCGGACGCCAGTTCGGTGGAACTCACGCGCAATCCAGACGCGCTGGCCCGCGCCCTGCAATGTCTGAGTGAAGACAACACCGCCTTCGATAGTGGCGATTGGGCCACGCATCTTTTTGTAGTGAATCCCAAAGGTGACAGCGGCTTGCGCGGACAGCAGCCCAGCCAACAGCAAATGGCAAAAGCCATCCAGGCGTGGGCATCAACGGCGCACATCATGTCGGCACAAGATGCGGCGAATCTTTATGACACGCCGGTTGTGGCGCAGGGCGCGGCAGGGGGTGCCGCGGGGCTTACGGGAAATGACTGGCCCAGCGTGCGCCAGGAAATCATCACCACCGTAAAAGCCGCAGCCATGGGAGATCCGCAAGCCATGGCGCGGATGCGCGCGATGGCAGAGATGATGGGCGAAAGATTGCCTGCGGGCCTTGGCGAGCTACCCAATTTTGCCGACATTCAGGCGGCCAGCCACGGAGATATGGCCGCGATCCAGCGCTTGAAACAGGCGCAGGAAGGCAGGCGGCAAGCCCAGCCAAGACGCAGCCAATCCGGTCTGCAGATGCAGAGCTTTGTCTCGTTTCATCCCCCGCTGGTGAAACGCGCCAAGCGATTGCAAAAGATGGGCTCGCATATGATCGCGCCGGTACGAGCGGGTGGATGGGTGCTTACGGTCTTCATGACCCTGCTCTACGTGATCATCGTGCCGCTGCTCACAGTGGCCGGCGGGCTCATGCTGTTTGTGATTGCCATGTTAATTGGCATGAACCTGATGTTACTGGCAGTGTGGTTAACCGCGATACATTGGTTTTTTGTCTGGCTGAATGGCAGATGAGTAATGATATTGTTTTCAAGAATCGTCTTTTGTCAATATCGTCATCTCGAGTTTCGTAAATGAGGACGCGCTGGCATTGGAGCGTTTCCTGAGTTGCTATATGCACCACACACGTCGAGGTTAGCGATTTCATCTCCCCCGCATTCATGAGGTTAGAGATGAGTGGTTCGGGTACAGCAATCTTAGGTATATTCAGAGCAATTAAGTGGATGAGAACCTACCGGATGGTTTGTTATAGACAAAGCGGAAAGAAACGGGTGGGCCGCGCACCCATCCGCTCAGTAAACCGAACATCTTTCAGAACACGCTGGAGCAGAAGCCCTTGAACCACTTACCTCCTGACTCAGTGAAAGCAAAGCCGAGAACATTGTCGAAACTGTTCCCAGCAGTTATTCGTGTATCTGCAAAACCGGGCCTGTCAATCGTAGAGTAATGGCCTTTATCAAAGGAAAAGCCGTTCTGAAACCCGGCGGAATCGATATATGTTCCGACGACGTCACCATTGTTGGTGATCTTTACTGGAAACGTGACTGCCGCCCCCGGAAAGTCTATATTCGTAAAAGCCCCATTTTTCCACATAAAGCCGTGGGTTCCCCCGTCGCTCTGTCCTGCGATGAAATAATTACCAACGACCACCCCCTGATTGTTGATGCTGCTGGGAAAAGTTCCACCTGTAGCCCCAGGGAACGAAATGATGGTGAGCTTGCCATTGTGTAGCAGGAAACCAACACCAGAACCATTGCGATCGAACTGGCCGACGATGTCACCAAGATTGTCCACGCCATTGGCGACGGTAGACGCATTGGGGAAGCCGGGAATGGTTACTTGGTGAAAAACGCCGTTGTGCACCATGAAGGCCCTCCTTCCGTTCCCGCCGGTTACGTCAAACGACCCGACAATCACGCCGCTCTTGTTGATGTCTTGCGGGAAGGTATCAGCCGAGCCGGGAAACCTGAAGTGCGTGAAATTGCCGTTACTCAACAGAAATCCGGTGGTATTAGAATTCGTTCCGGAGGTGCTAGACAGAAAGCCCACGATAGCTCCGTTATCATTTAGAGCGGAAGGCGAGGTGATGCTGCCGGCAGGCACCGGTATGATGAGATTCTGAAATCCGCATTTTCTAGTGGTACTTCCGTCCTGCGCGGATAGGAAGAGATTCAGACTAAGGATATTGCAAACAAGCAGCGCTGGCAGCAATGCTTTCCGACAAAGTGGCATGGAGGCACCTTTCGCTTTCGTTTGGGGGACACGCCAATTGAGATGAACTGCTGTTGGAAAAGGTGGGCTGCTGAATAATTGGGTTGAGCCAGGTTCATGGAACTTATAGTTAGCATTCAAGAAGCGCTTTTGCAGCGTGTTGTAGCTCTATTACCAGCGAAAAATTAACGAAGGTCGTATATAATAGGCAGATGCACTCCCCCGTCCCCGAATCTCTGGCCTGGGCTCATCCCCTGGTGCAGGAATGGTTCATCAAAAAATTCGGAACGCCCACGGAGCCCCAGGAGCAGGGCTGGCCCCATATCCTTGCGGGCCGGACCACGTTGATCTCGGCGCCCACAGGCTCCGGCAAGACGCTGGCGGCCTTCTTGATCTGCATTGATCGGCTTGTGCGCAAGGCCCTGAGTGGCGACCTTACCGACCGTACTGAAATCCTCTATATATCCCCCTTGAAGGCCCTGGGCAACGACATCCAGAAGAACCTGGAAGGACCCTTGGGTGAAATCACAGCGCTAGCCGGCGAAAAAGGCTTGCTGATGCCGGAAATTCGTGCAGCCGTCCGCACCGGGGACACGCTCGCGCAAGATCGGCAGCGCATGCTGAAGCGGCCTCCGCATATCCTGGTGACCACGCCGGAATCTCTGTACATCCTGCTTACGGCACAGAAAAGCCGCGGCATTCTTACGGATGTAAACACGATCATCGTGGACGAAATCCATGCCGTGGCCGATGATAAACGCGGCGCTCACCTCACTCTTTCCCTTGAGCGCCTGGACGCATTAACGGTGAATCGCGCGGTGCGCATCGGCCTTTCTGCCACACAGAAGCCAATTGAAACTGTGGCCCACTTTCTCACCGGCAATCATCGTCCTGATCCCGTAGTCGTTAACATCGGACATAAACGCCAGATGGATCTGGCAATCGAAGTTCCCGGTCAGGAACTTGGCCCTGTGGCCAGCAATGAACTCTGGGACGAGATCTATGATCGCATCTGTGAACTGGTGCAGCAGCATCGTTCCACGCTGGTTTTTGTAAACACGCGCCGCTTGGCTGAGCGCGTTTCTTTCAACCTTGCCGAACGCATGGGGGAGGATGTTGTGGGCGCGCACCATGGCAGCCTGGCTCGCAAGCTTCGTCTGGATGCAGAGAGCAAGCTCAAGGAGGGCAAACTCAAGGTTCTGGTGGCGACTGCATCCTTAGAGCTGGGTATTGACATTGGCCACGTTGATCTGGCTCTGCATATAGGATCGCCTCGGTCGATCGGCGTTTCACTCCAGCGCTTTGGCCGGGCGGGCCACTGGCGCGGCGCTGTCCCCAAAGGCCGCTTTTTCCCGACCACGCGCGATGAGTTGATTGAATGTGCTGCGCTGGTTCGCTCCATTCATCACGGCGAACTTGACCGGCTGGTTATCCCTGAAGCTCCGCTCGACATTCTGGCGCAACAGATTGTGGCCATTTGCGCTGCTGAAGAATGGGGTGAGGACGAACTTTTTACCCTAGTCAAACGTGCATATCCGTATCGCGAGCTTGAGCGCAAAGAATATGACGATCTACTGACAATGCTGGGTGACGGCATTGCATCGCAGCGTGGCCGCTTTGGCGCATATCTCTACCGCGATCGCGTGAACAAGCGCCTGAAAGCGCGCAGAGGCGCGCGCATGATTGCCATTATGAATGGCGGCGCGATCCCTGAAACGGCGCTATATACAGTAGTTGCCGAACCGGAAGGAACTGTCGTCGGCACGTTGCATGAAGACTTCGCCGTGGAAAGTTTGAAGGGCGATATCGTCCTGCTGGGCAACATGAGCTGGCGGATTCGCCGCGTGGAATCAGCGGGACGCATTCTGGTGGAAGATGCGCACGGTGCCCCGCCTTCAATCCCGTTCTGGCTGGGTGAAGCTCCGGGACGCACGGAAGAACTTTCTCGACAAATCGGCGAGCTGCGCCAGAAAATTAGTGATCTCACTCCCCATACAGTACCCGGTTTCGTCAATCAGAAATCGCCGGAAGTTCTGAACGCGGTGGAATGGCTTAAGAGCGACTGTGGGCTGGACGATTCGGGCGCGGAGCAGGCCATTGAATACATTGTGACCGGGAGGACAGTACTGGGCGCTGTCCCCACCACCAACACCGTGATCGCCGAACGCTTCTTCGATGAAGGCGGCGGCATGCAGTTGGTGGTTCATGCACCATTCGGCGCGCGGATCAATAAAGCGTGGGGGCTTGCGCTGCGCAAGCGCTTTTGCGTCTCCTTCAACTTTGAGTTGCAGGCAGCCGCGACAGACAATGGCGTAAACATCTCACTTGCCGAGCAGCACAGCTTCCCGCTGGCCGATGTTTTTCACTTTTTGCATGAAAATACAGTAAAGGAAGTTTTGCAGCAGGCGGCGCTACTCTCTCCTCTGCTGGAAACGCGCTGGCGCTGGGACGCAAATCGTTCTCTCGCACTGCTGCGCTACTGGAATGGCAAGAAGATTCCACTCCAGATACAGCGCACGCGATCAGCTGATCTGCTGGCGTCAGTTTTTCCGGATGTGGCGCAATGCCAGGAAAATGCGGATGGCCCCATCGTCGTCCCAGACCATCCTCTGTTGCGCGAGGTGATGAAAGATATCTTTACGGAGGCGCTGGATCTTGAAGGGCTCAAAGACCTGTTACGCAAGATGCGGTCAGGCGAAATCAAATGTATCGCGGTCGATACGCCGGTGCCATCGGTTTTTTCCCATGAAATCCTGAATAGCAATCCCTACGCTTACCTGGACGATGCTCCGCTGGAAGAGCGCCGCGCGCGCGCAGTGGAGATGCGGCGCACGCTGCCTGAGTCAGTCTTGCAGGAAGTAGGAGCGCTTGATCCTGCAGCAATTGCTGAAGTCCGGGCTGATGCATGGCCTGACGTGCGCGATGCCGACGAACTAGCCGACACGCTGCACACCCTTATTGCCGTACCAGAAATCTTTGTTCCGCCCGATGGTCGGTCACCTGGGGAAGCATGGGAGAGTTTCTTTGAATCATTGCGGCAGTCGAATCGTGCGACCAGAGCACGAATACCAGCCGTTGTAACCGCGCAGCCGGGGGCGACTGCGCTCCACAATTCAAATTCATTTGGACCGCAGGCGCCCTCGCCTGCGAACGATACATTTTGGGTATCAGCAGAAAAA
>DASXJO010000484.1:0-10164 GCA_036497385.1 Candidatus Angelobacter sp.
GGCAAGAATGCGACTGACTTCGTCGGGCGTGGCGGCAAACCGCTCGTCGGAAAACATAAAGGGATAGAATTCGCGCCAGAAATCGTCATTTTCAAACCATTCCATGGATAAAGAGTTTAGCGTACCGGCATCAAGCAGTTGGCGTTTGCCAGGACATCTCCTGCAAGGCAAGGTGGGACGGCGCTTTTCTCCCGATAACTGAAAGCGGCGTTGTCCGTCTGACCAATCAGGCGCGTTGAGTCCGCCTTTTGTAACAGCTAAAAAATAATGGAACGATTTGCCCAATTCGAGCAATGGATAACAGGAGCGAGGGCAGCGCCCAGCAGAGCCATGGCAGAATCGCCAGTCGAAGATCAGGAGCTGCTGCGGCAGCTTGGCAAGGGAAATGAGACGGCGTTCACCGTGCTTTATGAGCGTTATCAGGGACCCATTTACCGGTTTGCGTTGCATATGAGCGGGAATACGGCCACAGCAGAAGAAGTAACGCAGGAAGTTTTTATGTTGCTGATTGGGAATCGCAAGGGCTATGAAGCGGAGAAAGGTTCTTTAGGCAACTATCTGTTCGGCGTGGCACGAAACCTGACCCGGCGCGTGGTGCAGCGGCAACGACTGGACCTGCCGATTGAAGAGGAATGGCTGGATAGCGGAGATTCTGGGTTCACGAGCGATCTGGATGTGCTCTCCGAACTCAGCAACACTGAGATGTTGGAGTTGTTGCGCAAAGCCGTGCTGGCGTTGCCGGAGCAATACCGCGAGGTGGTGGCGCTGTGTGACCTTGAAGAAATGAGTTATTCCGATGCGGCGGCGTTGCTGGAGTGTTCGCCGGGAACGGTGGCTTCGCGGCTGCATCGGGCGCGAGCGATGTTGAAGACGAAATTGAGCTGTCAAAAATGCGTGAAATAGATCCACTATCCGGAGATTTGAAACCAGATGCGCGGCTAAGCGAAGCGCTGCGGGGACTTGCCGCTTCGTCAGGTCGAGGCGCACCGGCTGAAGTTGGAGTTGGACTGGCGGCAGCATTCCGTAAACATCACGCGCGACGCAGGCTGGTTCAGCGGGTTAGCATCGGCGCAATAGCCGCAGCATTCGCAGTGGTGGTCGGCCTGATGTCTTTGGGATCGCGCTCACCGCATCAAGTGCCGGCAAAAGAAATCGTTCAAGAACAACCAAGTAGCATTCCGGTAGAAGTTCCACGACCAGCGACTATCACAAAGACAATAGCAGCTTTGCCCCGACCGGTGACAAAGCGCGTGAAGCCCAAGGCCACGAACAACATCACCGCTTCCCGCCGCCAGTTCCTTGCTTTGCCGGGATACGATCCAACCGTCCCCGCCGATGAACTTCATATTGTGCGCGTTCAGGTACCAGCGAGCGCGTTGTGGCAGATGGGTGCGCCGGTTAGTCCGGAGTTTGGAGCGCATAAGTTTATGGCTGATTTTGTGGTGAGCCAGGATGGAACGCCTTACGCTGTGAGATTAGTGCAATAACAAATTTTTCAAGGAGAGCTATCTATGAATCGAATTACTATTTTGCTGCTGAGCGCATTGATGATGGCCGGAAGCGCAGCCGCGCAGGAGTCCGCACCGAAAGAAAAAGTCCGCACTTTCACATTCACCCAGGATGAACCTATCACCATGATGGCACCGCCAGGCAACATGATGTTCCAGAGTGAGCGCCTGCCGGAAGGCAAGATTGAATTTTTTTCTGCTGAGATGGCCGGCGCAGGCGAAGTAGTGACTGCCGCTCCTTATACGGCTACGGCGACCACCGAAAGCACACAAGTACTGGCCGACGGCAACAAGATTGTGAACAAGACATCGTCTTTCGTGGCGCGTGACAGCCAGGGCCGCACGCGGCGTGAAACCGATCTGCACCGCATCGGTACCATGCAGGTGGATAGCCCAAAGACGGTGTTTATCAATGATCCTACTGCGCATACGCAGTACATCTTCACTCCCGGCGGAGAAGCCACAAAGGTAGTACGCAGCGAAGGCAACTGGAAAGAGGGGCCACAGATACTTGACCTGCGCGGCGGCAAAGGCGAGCGGCACGTCAATCAGAAGGTCATTGTGAACGTTCAGGGTTCGCACGAAGGCCAGCAAAGGAAGGAAAGCAGCGAGCAGGTAAAACATGAAGACCTGGGAACGCAGACGATTGAAGGCGTGTCGGCGCAGGGCAAGCGCGAAACGGTAACCATCCCGGCCGGCGAGATTGGCAATGAGCGGCCCATTGAAATCGTGACAGAGACCTGGTTCTCACCTGATCTGCATACCATGGTATTGAGAAAACATTCCGACCCGCGCCTGGGAGATAGCACGTATCGGCTGACGGACATCAAACGTAACGAGCCTGATGCAGCTCTCTTTCAGCCACCGCCGGGAGCCAAGGTTTCAATTGAACGTTCACTGGAACTGCACAAAGAAATCGCTCCATCAAAAGAGTAGTCTCTTCTCTCCTCTTTTGGTTGGTGAAGGCCGGGCGGAAACGCCCGGTTTTTTCCGCAGCACAGTTCGCAACCTGATTAGCCGCGAATCAACGCGAAAAACGCGAATCTTTCAATAGATTCGTGTCCATTCGTGAAATTTGCGGCGAAATTTTATCTGCGATTGTCCGTCTGAGGCTCGGGATGAATCAGTACCTTGAAAAGTTCCGGGGCGGCCTGTTTAAAGCGGATTTCCAACTCCGTGGATACATCATGCACGCGGGAGAGCGGCAGATCGTCTGACATGGTGCAGTGGCACGACATATAAACTTTGCCGCGAACGCGCTTGATTTCAACGTCGTGCATGTCTACGACTTCCGGGAACTCACGAAGGATGGGTTTGAGCTTCTGCTCCAGCACCGCATCGCGCACTACGGTATTGCCGGGCTCAATGGTTGAAGGTTCACTCTCAATATGCGTGAGGATGGAAGAAATCTCAGGAACGTCGCTGCGGATTTCAGCTTCCAGGACGGTCACCACATCGTGCGCGTCTTTCAGCGTGAGATTTTCGTCGAGCTCCAAATGAAGTTCCGCATGGAGACGGCCTTCAAGGTCCTGGACGCTTACATCATGCACGCTGAAGTTATTGCGTGAGGCCACGGCGCGGATGCGATCAAAAATATTTTCATGGCCAGTTTCACGCGGGATGGAGTGGATGATTACATCGGCATCAGGAAGAATCTTATGCACCGCGCGCGTGATTTCACCCACAACCTGGCCGGAGCGCTGAAAGGTCACGTTGCGAGCAAGGCCAACCGTGAGATCGGCAAAGTAGCGATTGCCGGCGCGGCGGATGCGAGCGCGCTCAACTTCAATAACGCCATTCACTTTTAGCGCGGCGTCCATAATGCTTCCGCGATAGCCGGCGGGAGCGGCGTCCAGCAGAGCGTCAATGGTGCGGCGGGCCAAGCGCGAGCTAACGTAAACAATGACGGCAGAAACCATCAGCGCGGCTACGGCATCGGCCTTGGTCAGCCATCCGACGTGCCAGTGTTCACCCGCCCAGACCAGCGCCAGCCCCAGGGCGACAACACCGCTGGAAAAAATATCAGTACTGAAATGGAGAGCGTCTGCCTCAAGCGCCTGGCTGTCATACTTATCGGCAATAACCTGTAGCTTGCGGGAACGCCACCAATCCACCGCCATGGAAAGAAACATCACGCCAAAAGCGGCAAGAGAAGGCTCAATGTGCACACTGTGATGTCCGTTGAGGCGGCGAACGGCTTCCCATACGATCCAGACACAGGTAAGAAGAAGCAGGCCAGTTTCGATAAAAGCAGAAAAATTTTCTACCTTGCCATGGCCGTATTGGTGTTCCGCGTCGGCAGGCTTATCTGAAACGCGAACAGAAAGCAGCGTAACCAGCGCTGCCACCAGGTCGAGGCCCGAATGTGCCGCCTCAGAAAGAATACCCAGGCTAAGCGTGGAGATGCCGACGATCAGCTTGAGGACGGTGATCCCAAGCGCGGCAAGCAGAGAGTTGAGCGCGACGTTGCGCTTCTCTTTCTGCATGCTTTCCAGCACGGGGTTGAGTTCAGCCGAGGACACACTGCCATTGTCTCAAGTTTTTGGTTCCCAGCACCATAACGATTCTTGACAGATGCCTCTACTCGAAAACCAATATGCTACGATATTGCCGCCTGACTTCCCTGAAATGACGAAAGGAACCCAACGATGATTCGCGGGCTGATTATTTGCCTTTTTATAGTATCCACGGCACTGGCACAAACACCCGGCGCCACCAAGAAGCAAGGGTCGACAGCAACCAAGGCACCATCAGCGACCCCGACGCCGACGCCTCAAGCAACGCCTCCATCATTATTAAATCGCGATGAAAAACCGGCTGAGCTGCCGCCAGACGCGCCGGTGATCAGCATTAAAGGCCTTTGTCCGGCTGAAAACAGCCCGGCAAAGAGCAACAAAGTGCCTTCCACCAATGACTGCTCAACGACGGTAACCAAGCAGCAATTTGACAATCTGGTGAAGGCTTTCAACGCCAACAACCAGAATGTGACTCCGACGCAGCGGCGCAACATGGGGCAATCCTATGTGGAGCTGCTGATATTTTCTGAAGCTGCCAAGGCGGCGGGCATAGAAAATACTCCTGCCTTTATTGAAGTGATGCGTGTGCTGCGGATGAAAACGGCGGGCGACCTTTACCGCAACCAACTGGCGGAACAGTACCGCAATCCGTCGCAACAAGAGATTGAGGATTACTACAAGGCCAATCAGGAGAAATTTGAAGGCGCAAAGCTGAGCCGGATTTTTATCCCAGCAAGCGATCCTGATCCGCAGGCTACCGCGGAGAAAAAAGCAGACTACCAGAAGAAAGTCACACAGGTGGCGGACGATATCCAGGCACGAGCGGCCAAGGGCGAGGACATGAGCAAACTGCAAAAAGACGCCTATACGGCCCTGGCGATTGCCGCTACGCCTCCAACGACAGACCTAGGCCTGGCGCGCCATGGCGCTTTTCCGCCTAAGATTGAGCAGGAAATCTTTTCCCATAAAGCCGGCGAGGTCTTCCGCTCCGATGAAGGTACAGGGCACATGATTTACCGGGTGGACAGCAAGCAAACCAGCCCGCTGGAAACCGTAAAAGCGGAAGTTATCCAGCAAATATTTCACCAGAAAATGGAAGCAAAGACCAAAGAGCTGAATTCGCCGGTGCACGCCGCATATGACGAGAAATATTTTGGTCCGCCGGCTCCGCCACTGCAGCTTAAACCGACTGTGCCGCCAAATACGGATAGATAGAAGATAGAAGAGATAAAATTGAGATGAACGCAAGGATCGCCGCGGTGTGACGGGCTGCGGCGCGAAGGCACAATCGCGGCAAGCCGACGATAGCCCTTGAGCTACAGAAATGGCAGCGAACAGCCAAAAACCGACAGTGCTGATTACCGGAATCGCCGGCAATCTGGGGCTTCGTTTGCTCAAGCAACTGGCGGATTTCAACGTAATCGGCACGGACGTTCGCGAACCGGATGATGCGTCTGCTCTGGCGCGCTTTGAAAAAGTTGATCTGGCGGAAGAGCGCTCTTGCGATCAACTGCTGGACCTTATGCGCGCGCACCGTCCAGAGTCAGTGGTTCATCTGGCGTTCATCCTTGATCCCTTGCGCTCCGGCGTGGTGGAGAAGAAACGTATGTGGCGGGTGAACGTGGCGGGCACGAGCCGCGTTACCGAAGCCATTGCGGAGCACAACCGCATGCTCGGCGTGATAGACAAATTTATTTTTCCCAGCAGCGCGCTGGTATATGGTCCTGACCTTACCAAACCCGCGACGGAAGATGCTCCGCTGAACGCGCAAAGCCTGCCGTATGCGCTGCACCAGCAGGAAGCTGATCGTACGGTGCAATCGCGCGTGAAGAGCATGAAGACCAAGGTGTATATCCTGCGGCCGCATGTTTTTGCCGGGCCGACAGTCCAGAATTATCAGATGGGCGTGCTGCGCGGCATTCCCGGAGGCAAAGGACGGCTGGCGGAGCGGCTGCGCCGGCAAGGAAAGCGCCTGCCGCTGTGGCTGCCTTCGCGCGGCGATTATCTGGAACACAAGTTTCAGTTTGTCCATATTGATGACATGGCGCGGCTGATCGCGCATATTTTGCAGCGCAAGCAGGCGGACCCAAAGCTGACTGTTCTCAACGTCGCCGGGCGCGGAGATCCGCTGGAACTGCGTCGCTGTATTGATATCGCCAAAATTGAAGTCCAGCGCGTTCCCGCAAGGTCCATTTGCCGGCAAGCACTTCGCGTGCTGTGGGACCTTGGCGTGTCCGACATTCCGCCGGAAGCGCTTCCCTATCTGCTTGGCTCCAGCACCATGGACACTGCGCGCCTGCGCGTGTTTCTGGGCGAACATTACCGCTCTGTGATTGAGCACACCTGCGAAGAAGCGCTGGCAAAAAGCTTTGGCAGCATGCCGCAAGCGAGTTCGGCGGCAAAGAGCTAAGAATTTCACCACTGACAACACTGATCTGCAGGAGACGTAGCATGCTACGTCTCTACGGAAATATTCTTCTGCTCGATCATCCATGCCGCTGTTCTGGCTTGCTTTGTGGCCGTTGCGGCGTGGGACAGCAACCGGGCTCGCAGTGCGCCAGAATTTCTGTGGTCGGCGAATGCAACAGCATGTCGCAAACCATGCTGACAAGCTTAGGATGTGCGCCTGCGGTTCCGGCGCGAACCATCTTCATACCAAGTTGATCGCACAACGCTCGCGCTTCAGTATCCAGATCGTAAAGCACTTCCATGTGGTCAGAGATAAATCCAATGGGGCAAATAATCACGCTGCGAACACCGGCCGTATGCTGCTCACGCAAATAGTCGCAAATATCGGGCGCAAGCCACGGTTGACTGGGAGGACCGCTGCGGCTCTGGTAAACCAGCGTCCAATTGCTGATGCCGCAAGCGGCGGCCACGCGAGCGCTGGCTTCTTTTAGTTGTCGCAGGTACGGCGACGCCTCAGCCATGCTGATGGGAATGCTGTGCGCGGTAAAGATGAGCTGCTCGGCTGTGATTGGGTCAGATCCACTACGCTCGCCAGCTTCACTATGTTGCGCCTGCAATTCCGCCATCGCCGCGCGAACGCGGTCTGCCATGGTCGCAATAAATTCCGGACGGTCGCAAAAATTCGGCAGCTTTTGGATCACCATGTCCTGCACTCCGGCTGTCTGCTGGGCGCGCGCAATATCTTCTCGATACTGGCGGCAACCTGAGTACGATCCAAACGCCGACGTGACGAACGCGGCCGCGCGACGAACGCCCTCAGCGTGCATTTGTTTCAGCGTGTCCGCTAACAGTGGATGCCAGTTGCGATTTCCCCAATAGATCGGTATGGAGAGGCCCTGGCTTCTGCACTGGCTTTCCAGCGCGGTGATCAATTGCTTGTTCTGGTCATTGATGGGGCTGCGGCCGTCAAAGTGGTAATAGTGCTCGGCCACTTCCAGCATGCGTTCACGCGGGACATTCTTGCCCCGCAACACGTTCTCCAGGAATGGCAGCACGTCTTCATGTTTTTCCGGGCCGCCAAACGAGACAACCAGCAATGCGTCAAATGAGTTCATGGGAAGCGCCAATTCTAAATCATCGATGTCTCGCAACCCTTAAAGCTTTACATCATTGGGTACGGCTGACAGCTATAATCTCCAGCCATGCGCACTGCGTTTATTTTTAAGACCGCCATTTTAAAGATAGCCATTTCAAAAACAGCTCTCTCAACGATCGCGATATTGCTTTTCTGCTCCGCGGCCAACGCGTTGCAAGCGGCACACGCGACCGATCGTAACTCAGCCGATCTCAGCACAGCCAATCTTGATGCAATCGTCCAGCGCGTAATCGCGCAGGAGCGTGTCGTTGGAGCGTCGGTGCTTGTCGCCAAGGGCGACCGCGTTCTGCTGCACAAGGGCTATGGCTTTGCCGATCTCGCACTGGAAGCGCCGACGAAAGATGAAACGGTCTATCACATTGTCGGGCCCATGCTGCCTTTCACCGGAATCGCGGTAATGCAGCAGGTGGAGCGCGGCAAGCTTTCGCTGGACGACGACATCGCCAGGTTCATTCCGGAATTTCCGCTGCAAGGCCATCACGTTACCGTCCGGCAGTTGCTCAACCACACTTCCGGAATTGTGGACTACCACTACCTGGGCGATCCCATTGAAACCACCAGCCGCCAGCCTAAAGCTCTGGATGAAGTAATGGCCTTATATGCTGGCAAAAACTGGGTAAATGATCCCGGCGCAAAGTGGGACTGGTCCATCTCCGGCTTCAACCTTCTGGTCACCATTGTTGAGCGCGTCACCGGCCAGAGCTTTCCGGATTACGTCCAGCAGAATATCTTCAAGCCCGCCGGAGTCAAATCAACTTCTTACTGTGACGATTTCACGCTTACTCATGGGTTGGCGCACGCGTATCGCAAGGTCGGCGGCGGATATGTTGAGGCCCATGAGAACGGCATGGCGTATAACTCTGACCTGCGCTTCTGCTCCACCGTGGGCGACCTTCTGCAGTTGTGGCGCGCCATCCAACAGAAGCACCTCGTCCGGCCGGAAACGTTCCAGCAGATGACCACCGCTGAAGGCGCGGCGCAGCATATGTCCGCGCAGGACCCCAAAGCGCAATACGGATTCGCCATGATCCTGGGCCATGAAGAAGGTCTTAACCAGGAAGGTCATCAACAAGAGGATCATCACCTAGAAGATCATCGCCGCATTGGCCAGCACGGATCGCTCATGGGATACAGCGGCAGCCTCTATGACTTTCCTCAGGACAATCTCACCATCGTTGTCCTGACCAACACTGAGGACCAGAACGCTTACGCCATCACACGCGCCTTGGGCCGCGCGATCCTTGGCCTGCCGCCGCTGCCCGCGCCCAAACGTGAAGCCGAGCCCACGCTGGCGGATAAGCCAATCTCCGCCGGCGAGCGCAAGCAGCTTGCCGGAACATTTGTACTCAAGCTCGGCCAGGTGGGAGCGAACCTGCACGACTCTTTCGCGCAATATCGCCGGACCTATCGCGTCTTTGACGAAAATGGACGCCTGATGATCCAGCCGCTGGGAGAAGGCCCGGAACGTCTGCTCAAGCAGGATGACGGCAGCTTTGCCATGCGGTCGTCCCCGGCCGCGCACATTTCATTTGTGGTGCAGAACGGCCACGGGGCAAGCATGAAAATGGATTCGCCCGGATTCCCGCTGCTGGGTGAGCGCGTGGGTGATGGGGATGCGAGGACGTTTCATGTGCAGGAGAGGTAAACGGGGGTGCAGACCTCGGCAGAACCGCAGGCGAGGGCGCCTGCGCTCCAAAAGTTTAGAAAAAGACCGAGAGACTACTTGCAGTCGGCTTTGAGAATCGCTTCAGGCACAGCCGTCTTGTGTGAGGCCTGGCTGCTGCGGAACCACTCGGCGTCAGGGCTCTGCCCAGTGCGCGCGCAGCAGGTAATGAATGGCCGGCAAGCTGCGCCGCCGCAGTCAGCGGACGTGGAGCATCGAATACCACAACCACACTGGCAGAATCCCGACTTGGTGGCGCCAGTGGCTGTTGCACCCGGCTGTGACGCCAGTTCCGCAGCCTGGGTCAGCATGTCCAGCGAGAGCACGGTTTTGAACGAAAGGTCCGGCATCAGATAAGTCCGGATGGCCGGCGTGACTGTTGCGTTTGAAGAGTTGGAATCAGACGTTGCAGCAACGGCAGCCGTGGCTGCCAACAGAAGAACAAATACCAGGAACAGTTTTTTCGTCATACGCAGTGTCCTTCCATAAGACCAGATTGAAAGGTCTTATCAGAAAAATTTTAGTCCTTGAGAGTCGGACAACAGGAGTGAAATTCCTGAGTAGCGATTGTGGGGTTCCCGTTTTGGGACTGTGCGGGGAGCGTTCCTTCTTGATCGCGTCTACAGCTCGACTTGCCATTTTTACAAGCCAGCTTGAACCGTCCAGGCCAATCGGAGTAGGTCTAGCCGTAAGCCCCCGCGAAATACCTTTTAGTCTTAGCTTCGTCAGGAACAGCGTTATGTTTACTCAAGTGTCGCAGCCACTGATAATATTTTTCAGCCAGAACGGCGTTGTCTTCCAGAACTGCGGGACGATCTCCATGTTTAGCCGCATCGGGTTGGGCTAGACAGAATATTGGCTCGAAACTGCGGAGCAGGCGAATTGAGGCTTGCATCGTTTCTGCTTTTGACT
>DASXJO010000485.1:0-1838 GCA_036497385.1 Candidatus Angelobacter sp.
ATGACAGCGGCTTCCGCGACGGCGGGATGGCTGACCAGCGCGCCTTCAACGTCGGCGGTGCCAATGCGATGGCCGGCGACGTTCAACACATCGTCCGCGCGGCCCACAACGGTGAAGTAGCCGTCCTGATCGCACACAGCAACGTCACCAGTGGTATACACGTTGGGGACTTTGTTCCAATCCTGCGCGTAACGCGCGGCGTCGCCATAGACGGTGCGGAACATGTGCGGAAATGGCTTGCGGATCACCAGCAGTCCGCCTTTGTTGGGCGGCATCTTGTTGCCTTGCTGGTCCACGACTTCTGCCACAACGCCGGGCAGCGCCTTGCCCGCTTTTGCCGGACGCGCAGCCATGATCGGCAAAGTGCCCAGGCACGGGCCGCCGGTTTCAGTCTGCCACCAGTTGTCGGCGACGAACGCCGTGGTTCCGTTGCCGCAGAGCACGCGATACGCCCACTGCAACGCTTCAGGATTCAACGGCTCGCCCGCGCAGGTGAATAGACGCAGACTGCGCAGGTCGTACTTTTTCGGCAGCTCGTCACCGTGGCGCATAAACATGCGGACGGCCGTCGGCGCGGTGAACGCCACGGACACGCGATATTTTTCCACCAGCTCCCAGGCAATCCCGGGATTGGGATAGTCGATTGCGCCTTCACGGAATAGCGTGGTCACCCCGGCCAGCAGCGGCGCGTAAACGATGTAAGAATGCCCCACCACCCAGCCGATATCGGAAGTGCAGAAATATACGTCGTCATCACGGATATCCCAGAAGCGCGTCATGTGATAGTGAATGCCCACGGCGTATCCCCCATGCACATGCACCACGCCTTTGGGCTTGCCGGTGGTGCCGCTGGTATAGAGGATATAAAGCGGGTCTTCAGAATCCATTACTTCGGCCAGGCACTCGGCGTTTTGCGCCTGCACCAGTTCGTTGAAATCAACTTCGCGCTCCGTAAGCTCGATCATCGGCTTGACGCGCCGCAGCACCACAACTTTTTCCACCAGTTCCAGCCCAGCAATCGACTCCTGCACAATAGCGCGCAACGGCACCATCTTGCCGCGACGGTACGTCACGTCCGCCGTAAGAATCACCCGCGCCTGGGCATCTTCAATCCGGCTGCGCAACGCTCCCACGCTGAAGCCTGCATAAACGACGGAGTGCACAGCGCCAATCCGCGCACATGCCAGCATGGAAACCACGCCCTCAAGGCACAGCGGCATATACACGATTACTCGATCACCCTTTTTCACGCCCAGCGATTTCAGCGCGTTCGCGGTGCGGCCCACCTGATCTAGCAACTGGCCATAGGTAACTTGGCGCTCCGCGCCGTCCTCGCCTACCCATATGTACGCGACTTTATTCTTGCGTCCGGATTTCACCTGGCGATCAAGGCAGTTATGCGTGATGTTGAATTTGCCGCCCTGGAACCATTCAAACGTCGGATACTTCCAATCAAAAACTTTCGTCCACGGACGGAACCATTCCAGCTCGCTTGCGGCCTCGGCCCAGAACGCTTCAGGGTCTTCCACCGATCGCTTATATTCCGCGGCATAATCTTTCAGGCGCGCATTTTCCACCAGAGATTTTGGCGGCAGAAGTTCGTTGTCGGCGTGTAAGAGCTGCACTATCCCGGCTTCAGAGTGGGCGACCGTTGACATTGATCCTCCTCAGGCGATGCGGCCGTGGGCTGATTCCCCGCAGCAGATTTCATGGCGGGTCTGGCATATGCGGGCGGTCAGTCAAAAAAGGCGAAACGGTCAGACCATCTCGCCCAGGTGGCGGCGCAGCCAATTGTACGCCGTCAGGCAGCTATGAGAGCACATCATAAGTTTTAGCCT
>DASXJO010000486.1:0-1933 GCA_036497385.1 Candidatus Angelobacter sp.
ATGGAGGAATTGGTGGGTGAGGATCGGCCAGTAACTGTCCACAGGAAAACCGACGTAAGCAGCCCAATCCGGATGAGTGAAGCGCGCCGGCACAAGTCCGAAAAGATAAAAGAGTTGTTCGAGGCCCTGCCGGGGAAGCATAAGCTCAAAGAAAAACACGATTACGTTTATAAGAATCAACGCACGCGTAACGACCGGCACCGAGCGGCTCGGAACAGAGTCTTGAATCGGAAACATCTTGGCATCTAGTTATCGCACCAGCGCGATCAATTGGCTGCGGCTCGCACTTCCAGCCTACTGACCCCTTTACACTTGCTAAATCGCGCTGCTCAAGATCCAGATCACACGCGGACAGACTTCGAGCCACGAAACTTCGTTGTGGGTGTGATTCGAACAGACGATCACGGATTGCTCGTAACTTGCCCAAAATGTGGGCAACGCAATCGTCTGAAGTACGAAGCCCTGAAGGGCACATTTCATTGCGGGAAATGCAAAACCGAATTGGCCGCGCCAGGCGAGCCGGCGGAGGTGCCTAACGATCTGGCCTTTGATGCGCTGACAATCCGATCGACTCTGCCTGTGCTTGTAGATTTTTGGGCGCCTTGGTGCGGGCCGTGCAAGATGGTTGCGCCGGAGATTCGTAAGGTTGCAGCGGATTTAGCGGGCAAATTTGTGGTAGCAAAGGTGAACACCGAAGAAGTGCCGAGCCTCGCGCAACGCTATCGCGTCACTGCGATTCCAACGATGGTCTTATTCAATAACGGATTAGAATTGGCGCGGCAAGCTGGTGCAATGCCCGCACCCCAGATCCAAAAGTTCATCGAGCAAGCGCAACGAAAGTAAATGCAATGGGCAACACCGCGACCTCGCCACCGGCACAATCGTCAAAACGTGAAAACACCATCGAGGTGAGTCTGGAAGACTTCGAGCAGTTTTTTAACACGATAGATCCCTCGCCATTTCATCGAAAGGATTTGGACCACGATTTGGAGGAGTTCATCGTGAGCTGGGCAACGGAATACCCGCTCAACGAGCCGCTCCGGTTGGTCGTATATCTGCAAAATCGCCTCTCCGGCACGGACGCGCAGAACGTGATCGAGCAGGCCGTGCACAATTATTTTGTTTACAAGACCGATTTGAATCAACGCGAGTTCAAGCTGCTCCTTCGGGAAGGCCGCCTGAGCTTGCTGATTGGCCTGGTTTTTCTAACGCTTTGTCTGAGCGGAGGGCAAATGGCTAGCCGGTTACAAATTCCCGGCGCTAGTATCGTAGAGGCCAGTTTAACGATCGCGGGCTGGGTAGCGATGTGGCATCCGATGGATGTGTTCCTTTATGCATGGTGGCCGTTGCGACGGGAGGGCAAGGTTTATCGCAAACTCAGCGCCATACCCGTGCAAGTCAGATGTTCCGCTGTACCAGGAGAGGCGAGCAAATTTCTTGTCCACTCCGGCGTATGAAAACAAGCGTTGCGGTTGTCTAGCAGTTTACCTGGAACCGCTCCTGTTGAAAAAGTACGTGGAGCACATTCACTTGCTGTTCTGAGAGAGAGCATGAAATTGCTCCGTGATGAGAGCTCCTGTTGTAACTCTTAACGACCGGGCCAAGGCAGCGCCGATCCAGAGGCGGCTCGCTAACGCTGGCATTGCAGCTGAGATTGACGATGAGCTTCTCGAAAAGCTTTGGTTTGTATCGAAGGAAGAATCCGACGCCCGGATCCATGTTCCAGTGGATCAACTTGAGCGCGCGCAAAAGCTTTTGCTCGAGTGGGACGCGTCCGAAGGAATATTGCGCGAGGCAATTCGCTGCCCTGAATGCCAGTCATTACAGGTTCATTATCCGCAGTTTGCTCACAGGTCCCTCATTCCGAATCTAATGATGGGATTTCTGGCCAGGATCGGCTTGATCGAGAAGGAATACTATTGCGAGAACTGTC
>DASXJO010000487.1:0-7296 GCA_036497385.1 Candidatus Angelobacter sp.
AATAGCCAGCCCACGCCGTCTCCAACTCCGGCAGCGGCCGGCAAAACAGCCGGCACAAAAAAGCCGGCAGCGAAGAAAGCAGCCAGTGGCGACCAGAAGACCGGCGCCAAGGCATCGCCTGGAACTTCAGCGAAGACGTCGGGCAACAACGCTGCCAGTCCCAAGGCTGATCCGCAACCGAAGAGTGGATCTACATCTTCCGCAACAGGCAAGCCTGCGGTGAAGACGACCACCGAACCGGTAAAAACCAAGACCACGTCCGGGACTCAATCAAAGAGCGCGCCTACTCCAGTAGTTGCAGCCAAGGATGGCAACAATTCGAGCGCGGCTAAGAATACCGGAACAAAAAAGGCGGAAACCAAGAAAGCGGACACCAGGAAAGCGGATACCAGGAAAGCGCCTCCCGCAAAAGCACCGGCAGTAATTGCAGTAAAGCCGGTTGCGCCGGTAAAGAAAGCGCCGGGAACCCAAACCAAAACCTCCGCCAAGTCAAACGTGCAAGTGCCAGCCAAGGCACCGGCGCCCGGGACCGCACAAAAAGTTACGGCTGCGCAGACAGCCGAAAAACCAAAGCCGTCCGTAAGAGCATTTGGAGCGCATGGACGCCGCGATCCTTTCGTGAGTCCCATCGTTTCCAAGGATGGGATCAGCCGGCCAGCGCCGAACTGCACCAGCGGCAAACGCTGTCTGGTAATCCCGGAACTGGTGTTGCAGGGCACGGTGAAAGATACCTCGGGCAAGATGATGGCAGTGGTAGCCAACAGCATCAAGAAGACGTATTTCCTTAGAGAGAACGATCAGGTATTCCAGGGAAGCGTGGAAAAGATCACCAGCGATTCCATTATCTTTCGCGAATTTGTGAAAGACGCTTTAGGACGCGAAACCGCACGTGAAGTAGTGAAGAAACTTGTACCACCATCCTAAAAATACTGAAGTTGCTAAGAAACAGGATCAGTCTGTAACCAGAAATTGAAAAGCAGTAGGGCCGAACCCAGGGAACACCAGTTGTTGTTCGAATGACAGGTTGTAGCTGGAAAGTTTTGTCAGGACACGCGTTAAAAAACGCTGCGCAGGACCGGTGGTGAAGTGCCGCCGGACGGGGAGACAAAGTGATGAGGCTTAAGCAACTGCTAGGAATCGTTCTGTTGGCCAGCGTGAGCGCCATGGCCGCGGACACCGTTTCGCAATCGGGCGACGTTCAGGTGACGAACCAGAACAGCGCTGCTGCACAAAAACCCGGAGCGACGACGCGTATTGGCAAGATTTCTGTCGCCCGCGGAGGCGACGGTCTAAACATTGAGATCAGCGGCAGCGGCCCGATGACGGCCAAGACCATGAAGCTGACGCACCCCGACCGCGTTGTCGTGGATATCCCGAACTCAGTGCTCCAGGGACGTGCGCGCGAAATCCCGGTCAACAGCGGCGACGTGAAATCGGTGCGTGTGGGACGCTACCAGGAAGGGACGACCCGCATTGTGGTGGACATGGCGCAAATGCGCGATTTCCAGATTGCTCCGGAAGGAAACAAGCTGGTTGTGAGCATGCGCGACAGCTCGACTTCAAAACCCGCGCCATTTCCCACGATGAAGCAAGCTGTGGTTACAGCTGACGCCACGCCGCAGACTGCCGCGCCGGAACCTGTTGCGCCGGCCGCAAAAACGCAGGAGAAGGTGGTGGAAGCCACGCGCTCCAGATCTGACGTGGCTGCTTCGCATTTTGCGGGACCAGCGCCAGCGCTGCCCAGCATTAATCAGCCTCCATTCGCTACGCATGCCAGCCTGGCGGCCGAACCCGCACTTATCAACGCCGCATTGCAGCAACAGCAGGCACAGACAAGTCCGGCAGGGACCACGGTTTCAGTTTCAGGACCCACCAACACCAATTGCACAACCGGCCGCTATACCGGCGAGCCGTTTGGCATGAATTTTAAAGACCTTGACTTGAAAGACTTCTTCCGCCTAATCCACGAGATCAGCGGCTTGAACGTTGTGCTGGATCCCTCCGTGAAAGGCTCCGTCACCATTGTTCTAGATGACGTTCCGTGGGACCAGGCTCTTGCAATCGTGCTGGACAACAATGGACTGGCCTGCACATTGCAGGGCAACGTGCTGAGAATTGCCACCCTGGATACGATGAAGACAGAAGCGGAATCGCGTCGCGCCCAGCAGGATGCGCAAGCGCTGGCCGTTCCCAAGCAGACTATTACGCGTTACCTGAGCTACGGTCATGCCAGAGACGCTGCCACGGTGGTGAAGAAGTTTCTTTCAGCCCGCGGCGATGTTGTGGCCGATGAGCGGAGCAACGCGCTGATCGTGGAAGACATTCCCGCAGTGCTGCCCAAGGTTGAAGAACTTATCAGGATGCTGGACCGCAAAACTCCTGAAGTGGAAATTGAAGCGCGCGTGGTTGCGTCCACGCGTACGTTTGCCCGGGACATCGGCACCCAGTTGGGCGCCGGCTTCGGCAGCGGCAACAGCGCCGTGGGCGGCGCAAATAGCGCAAGCCCGATTGACATCAGCAATCTAGTTCCCCGGTTCATTACCGCGCCAGGCGATACTAAATCCATTCCGCTGTTCTCCAACCTGCCGGCCAGTGGGCCGACCAGCGGCATCCAGTTCACAACTGCGACGAACGGCTTCCGCCTGGACTTCATCCTTACCATGGCGGAAAGCCGTGGGTTACTGAAGATTCTGTCGCGTCCACATATCGTTACTCAGAACAATATTTCCGCGGTCATCAAACAGGGTTCACGCATCCCCGTGGTAACGAATGCACAGTTAAGTGGCCCGCCCACGGTCACTTACGTAGAAGCTTTCCTGCGCCTGACCGTGGTGCCGCAGATTACGGCGGACAACACCATCTTTCTGAACGTGGACGTGGAAAACACGGTGCCCGATTTCAGCCATGTGGCCGGTCAGCAGTTAAACCCAACGCTCAATACGCAACAGGCGACCACCCAGGTGCTGGTTTCTGACGGCGGCACAGTTGTCATCGGTGGTGTGATTCAAACACAAAACAACGTAGCCATTTCGCAGGTGCCGTTGCTTGGCAGCATTCCGTTTCTGGGCAATCTTTTCAAGCACACCCTGGTCAACACCTCAACGGCGGAGCTGATCTTCTTTATCACGCCAAAGATTATTCAAACCTAGTAACGCGCATCCAATTGCCCCGAGGATCAGACTCCTCGGGGCTTTTTTGCGTGAAGTTCCTGATTTCCACTGAGTATTTTGCAGCCAGCATATCCATGCCCTGTTGGACTTCCGTTAGTATCGAGACGAAGTATTCACGTTGAGAAAAAGAAAGCCTGATGAACTACATTTCCCGGCAAAAACAACTTGCAACTGTGCTGCGTCGAGGCGGCTTTGACGCGCTGCTGATCACTCACTTGCCCAATGTTCTTTATCTTTGCGGATTCACCGGAACGGCGGGCGTGCTGCTTTTTCAGGTGAGTGATCGCGGCTATAAAACCACTTTCTATACCGATGGCCGCTATGACCAGCAGGCCCACGCCGAGGTGAAAAGCGCTAAGGTTGTGGTGGGCAAGAAGGCGGCATTTGTTGAAGCCTGCGAAGGCGCTCAGAAAGCCAAGGTGCGGACGCTTGGTTTTGAGGCAGACCACCTTAGCTACAGCGCATACAAGCAAATCGGGATGACAGTACGCGGCAAGACCAGACTCAAGCCGGCGGCTGGACTGGTGGAGCAGTTGCGGCTGATTAAAGATGCTGACGAAATCAACCAGATTCGCGCATCCGTGCTGCTGGCTGCCAGCTTGTTTCAAACTGCGCTGGCGGTCATTAAGCCTGGCGTGGCGGAAACCCAGGTAGCGGGTGAACTGGAATTGCAGGCTCGGCGTGCCGGAGCGGAAAAAATGTCTTTTGACACGATTGTGGCCGCGGGACCGCGTTCTGCCCTGCCGCATGGGCGCGCATCGGCGCAACCCATTCCTGGGCAAGGATTTATTATCCTGGATTACGGTGTTATACTCGCAAGTTACTGTTCCGACATGACTCGTACTGTGCATGCCGGACCGGTTTCCCGGTCGCACAGGCGCATGTATGAGGCCGTAAGGGAAGCCCAACTGGCTTCGATTGCTGCAGTGGGGCCAGGCGTGGAAACCGGTGAAGTGGACCGCGCCGGGCGTGAAGTGCTGAAGAAAGCGGGCTATGACGCTTTCTTTACCCATTCCACGGGGCACGGAGTGGGAATTGAGGTCCATGAGCAGCCGAGGCTGGCAAAGGGCCAAACCCAAAAACTTGCGCCGGGGATGGTCGTAACGATTGAGCCGGGCATCTACATTCCAGAAGAAGGTGGAGTCCGCATCGAAGATATGGTTCTTGTCACTGAAACCGGACACGAAGTCCTGACGCCTACCGCAAAGGACCTGATCACGCTTTAACTTCATAGGGGAAAGGCCGCTCTCGCCGCTTGGAAGTGATGAGGGCAGAGAAGAGCCGAATACATTCATGAATCAGAAAGAGCTGAAAGAGCTTATTGATTTCCTGATAGAAAAAGATATCTCAGAGTTTGAGCTTGAGCGCGGGGACGTAAAGGTCCGCATTAAGCGAGGCGCCGAGGCGGCAGCCCCACTGATAACACATGCCGTGCCTATGGCGACCATGCCGATGGCGGCTCCTCCGGCCCAGGCGGCTCAAGCTGCAGCAGCAGTTCCACCAAGCTCTGCAGCAGCGCCGCCCGCAGCCGCTGAAGAAAATCTGCATACGGTGAAATCTCCGATTGTTGGCACATTCTATGAAGCTCCCGGACCCGGCGCTTTGCCCTTTGTGAAGCCCGGTGACCAGGTGGCCGCAGGCCAGGTGCTCTGCATTATTGAAGCCATGAAACTCATGAACGAAATTGAATCTGATGCCTCTGGTGAGGTGGTGAAGGTGCTGGTCAGCAACGGACAGCCGGTTGAATACGGACAGCCGCTCTTTGCGATTCGACCAAGAAACAAATAGAGCGAAGGCTGCGGTGAAGCAGGCTTGCGTGCTGACCCGCCCAGTATCAAGCGCAATTGAATTACCCGATATGCTGTCTGGCACTGTGGAGCGCAACGACATAAAGCAATGTTCAAGAAGATATTGATAGCGAATCGTGGTGAAATTGCCCTGCGCGTGATCTGCGCCTGCAAAGAGCTGGGCGTAAAGACTGTTGCCGTTTATAGTGACGCGGACCGCAACTCCCTGCACGTACGCTTTGCCGACGAAGCAATCTGCATTGGCCCGCCGCGCTCTTCTGAAAGCTATCTGAATATTCCTGCCGTGATCAGCGCGGCTGAAATCACCAACGTTGACGCTATTCATCCCGGCTACGGACTGTTGAGCGAGAACGCCAACTTCGCCGAGGTCTGCGAAAGCTCGCACATCAAGTTTATTGGGCCGCCACCGGAAGTCATCCGGCTGATGGGTGAAAAAGAAAAAGCGCGGCAGGCGATGAAGAAAGCCAAAGTGCCGATCCTGCCGGGATCGGATGGCGTGATTGCCAGCGCCGAAGAAGCCCGCGAGTGGGCCACGCAAATCGGCTATCCCGTAATTGTGAAAGCTTCTGCCGGCGGAGGCGGACGCGGCATGCGCGTCATCCGCAATGAATCTGAGCTTGAAGGCTCGTTCAACTCCGCGCAATCCGAAGCGGCTGCCGCTTTTGGCAATGGCAATCTTTACATGGAAAAATTTATTGAGCGGCCGCGCCACATTGAGTTCCAGGTGCTGGGCGACTCGCATGGCCGCGTGATCAGCCTGGGCGAGCGCGAGTGCAGCATTCAGAGGCGGCACCAGAAGCTGCTGGAAGAATCGCCTTCCACGCGCGTAACGCCGGAAATGCGCGCCGAGATTGGCCAGGGATTGGAAAAATCTCTCTCTGAAATTGGCTACGTCAACGCCGGTACGGTCGAGTTTCTGATGGATGAAGATGGCAGTCTCCACTTTATCGAGATGAACACGCGCATCCAGGTGGAGCATCCCGTCACCGAAATGGTGACGAGCCTTGACCTGGTGAAGTCGCAAATACTGCTGGCTACGGGCGCAAAAATTACCGAGATCATCCCCAAGATTGACCGCAAAGGCCAGCGCGGACACGCCATTGAATGCCGCATCAACGCCGAGCATCCGGAAAAATTCACGCCATCCGCGGGCAAGATCAAGACGTTCCACATTCCCGGCGGGCTGGGCGTGCGCGTTGATACGGCGGCTTATGCTGAAGGCGTGATTCCGCCTTATTACGATTCGCTCATTGCCAAGCTGATTACGTTTGGCAAGGACCGCCCTGAAGCCATTATGCGGATGCAGCGCGCGCTGGAAATGTTTATTGTTGAGGGCATTCATACCACGATCCCTTTGCATCGCCGCATTCTTGCCGATGCTGAATTCCGCGCCGGCAACATTGACACCAAATATGTTGAGCGACTGCTGGCGCGCATCCAGGAAGAGCGTACTGAAGTGGCCGCGCTTACCTAGGCATCGATCAAGTTGTTCGCAAGCAAAAAATTTGCGGCGCTAAATTAATTTTTTCTGTGCGAACAGAAAATTTTTACATCAATGTGCGCGAATTTCTGCACCTTACCTTAACTCTCGATCATCTATTCAACAGATGCAAAAAATTCACAACCCTCGGGAGGCGGGAATGACGATCAAGTTCGCGGACGGCACACACATTGAAATTGCGGCAACAGCTTTTGATGACTTCGTCAAACACGACCTCAAGTGGGCGGAGTTTGTGCATGGCCGCGCCTCGGTGAAAAAGCTCGCGTGCAATGATTCCCGCAAGCTGGTCCCTGCTGCGGCGTCCCTTGGACGCAACGTTCATCCGTGCCCCGCTGGCGGCTGCTGAAAATCAAAAATTCTTACCACTGATTCACACAGATAAACACTGATCTGCGGCAAAATTCAAAAACTTACCGCTGATGAACGCGGATGAACGCGGATCTGCAATGGAACTGAAAACTACCACTGATAAACTCTGATCGCACTGATCTGCAGTGGATTAAGAAAATAGTGCATGTTGGGTCTGGTATAGCCCGTCGACGCTAATTCCAAATTCATCAAAAATTTAGTTTGTGCTTTCCTGATCCGCGCTAATCCGTGTTGATCCGCGGTAAGAGCTTTGTTTTTCAGATCAGCGTCATCTGTGTGAATCAGTGGTAAGACTTTGCTTTTCCTGAGTCTTCACTGATTTTGATAACATCACATCTTCATGCTTCCTCAAAGAAAACTTGGCAAACAAGGCTTAACGGTTTCGGCGCTCGGGCTCGGCTGCATGGGCATGTCAGAGTTTTATGGCGCGGGCGACGAGCAGGAATCC
>DASXJO010000488.1:0-4912 GCA_036497385.1 Candidatus Angelobacter sp.
GCGGTGGCAATACAGGTTGCGCCAAACATCTTGCAGATCTGGATAGCAATGCTTCCAATCCCTGACCCGCCGCCCAATACCAGCACTGTATCGCCGGGCTTGATGCCGCAACGGCTTACCAGCATGTGCCACGCCGTGACAGAAACCAGCGGCATGGCGGCCGCTTCGTCATACGTCAGCTCCTCCGGAATTGGCAGGACGTTTACGCGCGGCACGGCAATGTACTCACAGTTTCCGCCGTCATTTAAATAGCCCAGCACACTGAATTGCGGACAGAAATTCTGCTGGCCCTCAGTGCATTTTGGGCAGACGCCGCAAAACGTCATTGGCGCCAGCAGCACGCGCTGCCCTGGCTTGAGATCGGTGATGTACTCACCCACCTCGGCGATGTCGCCGGAAACGTCACTGCCGTTGATGTGCGGCAGCTTCACTCCGGGCAATCCCTTGCGGATAAAAAGGTCCAGATGGTTCAGCGCGCATGCCTTCACCCGCACCAGCACCTGGTCTTTGCGCGGCTTGATGTCCGGCACGTCTTCATACTTCAGGACTTCCGGGCCGCCAAACTCATGGAAACGGACAGCTTTCATCGGGGACTCTCCTCAAGGACAAGACAAACAAGCGAGGTTATCAAAAATCCACCACGGAGGCACGGAGACGGAGGAAAATCTGGTAACTGAGTAACCGAAAAATTTGGTAATTGAGTAATTTGGTAAATGGGTAAATGAAAATCTGCTGATCCCCCAGCCTCAAAATTGCCCAATTACTAAATTACCCAATTACCAAATCGATCGAGGGGTTTAGAATTCTGCGGGATGATTCTCGGTCTCCACGCCATCCTTTATTCAACAGATGCCGACAAGATCCGAACTTTCCTGCGCGACGTGCTCGGTCTCAAGTCGGTGGACGCCGGACATGGTTGGCTGATCTTTGCCGCGCCGCCGGCGGAACTTGCCGCTCATCCGACTGAGCGGGATGAGAAGCCGCGCCACGAACTGTATCTGATGTGTGACGATCTGAAAGCCACGATAGAAGAGCTTTCCGATAAAGGCGTTCAATGCAGCGCGATCACTGAAGCCCCTTGGGTTTGAATACATCGATCCATCTGCCCGGCGTGGAATCCTGGGGTTATACCAGCCAAAGCATCCGACGGCGCTGAAGCTCTGACGTTCCCAGACGCCATCCCTATCCGCGATGAAAAACCACCTCATTTTTGTTTACTCATCCACCAACTTTTCGCCTACCCCACCCCCATCAAGGCGTTTTGTTGCAAACAAAGGCCGGACTCCAATTCGAAAGGACTGTGAAAGGCCTGTCGAAGCTTCTTTTTGCCTCATTTCAACTGTCAATCGCGTTCAAATTTTTTTGACTCCGCAAGTTCAAAATTTACTAACTAATTAACACTGGTCAAACGCGAACGGGCTTTGCTGACGGCTGATTTCTGATGGCTGAATGCTAAGTTGTCAAAGACCATGCGACATCCCGGCCTGGGCCGGAGGAGCCCTGTTTTCTCTCTGATTTTATCGTTTTTTATTCGCTTTTGTCAAGAGAGAAGCTATCCCTCTTATGCCATAATCGTTGGCACAATGGACGTGTTCATAAGCTGGTCTGGCGAACGTAGCCGTGCCGCCGCAGAAGCCCTTCGCGGATGGCTCCCCAAAATCATTAATGCGATCAAGCCCTGGCTCTCCTCTGAGGATATTGATAAGGGTTCGCAATGGGGTACTGATGTAGCGTCGCGACTTGAAGCTGCAAAAGCGGGGATTATCTGTCTAACTCCCGGCAATCTCCATTCGGATTGGATCCTGTTCGAAGCTGGAGCGCTTTCTAAGACACTCCAGAATACGTATGTTTGCCCGTTTCTAATCGGGTTGGAACCATCTGACGTTAAGCCGCCCTTAGCACAATTTCAGGCAACAAAAGCAACCAAGGACGACGTGCTGAAGTTGTTGAAAACCCTAAACACAGCCCTTGGCGATAATGGTTTGACTGATGCCCATATTGCAGAAGCCTTTGAAGTTTGGTGGCCGAAACTGGAATCACAGTTACTAGCCTTGCCCGGCGATGATTCGAAAGCGCAGCCACATCGGTCAGAACGTGATCTGTTAGAAGAAATCCTCGCACTTGTCCGCAATCAGAACAGACGTCGCTTTTCGATGCCCTATCATCTGTTGGATGCACCGATCGGTGATCGGACCGGCACGGCACTCGAAGATGGGACCTTGGTTGAAGTGCGCGAAGAAATCGAAAAGGGCTTTCAGGCAAAAGGCGAGAAAGTTATGAGAGTCGTTCTTGCGTTTGGTAGGGGTGGCGCAGCTGCATTTGATCAGTACATCGTGCAGACTGACAAAGGGGACGAGTACAGTCTTCAAGTCCCTGCCACGGCTCTTGTCGATGAAGCAGTTGCGACTATTAGATCTCAGATACAAACAACAGCACCAAATATTGAACACCGCTGAATCCGTTTACAATAGCCCTGTGGACATCTATGAAGAGATAACCCGGCTGCGGCGGGAAGGCCGTCGCGGAGCGCTGGCCACCATCATCAATGTGCGCGGCTCCATTCCATCGTTTGAATCGGCCAAGATGCTGGTGCGCGATGACGGAACCATCGTTGGGACCATCGGCGGTGGCTGTGTTGAAGCCGAGGTCTGGGAAGCGGCCCGCGAAGCCATGAAGACCGAAAAACCTCAGACGCTGCATTTCGACCTGAACAACAATCCCAAGTACGATACCGGCCTGGTTTGCGGCGGGACCTTGGAAGTTTTTGTCGAACCGGTGCTGGCTGTCTCAACGCTCTACATTTTCGGCGCGGGACACGTAGCCTGGAGCCTTTATAAAGTGGCTCGCCTTGCTGGCTTTGATGTGGTGGTAACCGACGACCGCGAGAGCTATGCTAACCGCGAGCGCTTCCCTGACGCCCGCGACATTTATGCTGACGAATACGAGCGCGTCACGGCGCAACTTGCTCCCAATGATGGTTCTTACATCGTGATTGTCACCCGGGGCCATCGTGACGATATGCGCGTGCTGCGCTGGGCCGCCGAGACTCCTGCGCGTTATATCGGCATGATCGGCTCGCAGCGCAAGACCATCGCCATCTATAAAGAGCTGGAAAAAGAAGGCGTCGCCCCGGAGAAACTGGCGCGCGTCTATGCGCCGGTGGGCATTGATATTGGCGCGATCACGCCGGAAGAAATTGCCGTTGCGATTGTTGCCGAACTGATCGCCATCCGCCGCAACTCCACTACGCCGCTGCCGCACATGAAGAGCGCAAAAGCGGCAGAGATACTTAAACAGCTGTAAGTCCGCCTTACACCGCCGATCCGCGACATCTTGCGTCCAGTGATCGCGAATCGATTGCCAAGAACGCCGAAATTGCCAAACATTGTCCTCGGCCGTGCGTCAATCCCGGCGATTTTTGGCAATCTTGGCAATTTTGGCAATTTCAATGCGGTCCACCACGTTTGTAGCGTAAACAATTTCGCCCACAACCAATTAAGATATAGTTCTATCCATGGCCCTTTCCCCATCATTTGCGGGCGTCATCCTGGCTGCCGGAGCATCTTCGCGCATGGGCCGCGACAAAGCGCTGCTGCCCTGGCGCGGCGGCACATTTCTTTCCGCAGCTATACGCGCGCTGCAGCCCGCAACGGAGCTGGTGATTGTGGTGGCGGGCGCAAACGCGCCTAGCCTGGCGCCGATTGCCGATTCCCAGGCGGCGTTTCTGGCGGTGAATGCAAATCCACAGCAAGGCCAGTTCAGTTCTCTGCTGGTGGGCCTGCAAGATGTGCTCAACCGCGGACGCGACGCGGCGATCATTACGCTGGTGGATCGTCCGCCGGCGGAAGTGGAAACCATTGAGCAGATCAAGGCGGCATTTCTCTCCAGTGACGATCAAGTCTGGGCGGTGGTGCCGGAGTTCGGCGGCAGGCACGGCCATCCTTTTGTGATCGGACGTGAAATGATTGAGGCGTTTTTGCGGGCGCCTGTCGGCAGTTCAGCGCGAGAAGTCGAGCACGCGAACCAATCGCACATTCGTTATTTTCCGGTAAAGGATCCGCTGGTCGTAGCCAATGTGGACACGCCGGAAGACTTTGAAAAACTTCGCGCAGGTACCGCCATTTGAGGACAGAGACTTCCGCCAGCCAGAAATTTGCTGACTCCGTCCTGGCCTTACGCCCGCGTGTTGCCGTGTTTGATTGCGACGGCACATTGTGGAGCGGCGACTCCGGCGCGGATTTCTTTTACTGGCAGATTGATCGCGGCATGTTCCCGCACGGCGTGGCGGAACGCGCCGCCGCACGCTATGCCGACTACAAACAAGGCAAGGTGGATGAAACCGTGATGTGCGGCGAGATGGTCACCATCAATGCCGGCAATTCTGTAGACGTGCTGCAGGAAGCGGCAGAAGAGTTTTTCTCCAGCATCGTGGAAAAGCGCATCTTCCCGGAGATGCTGCGGCTCACGCGTGAACTGGATTCCATGGGCTGTGAGGTGTGGGCCGTTTCTTCCACCAATGACTGGGTGGTGCGTGAAGGCGTAAAGCGCTTTGGCATTCCGCGGCGGCGCGTGCTGGCTGCCAGCGTCCATATTGAGAATGGGCAAATCACTGACCGGCTCATTCGCGTGCCGAGCGGTCCGGGCAAAGCCACGGCCATTGCAGAAGTGGTGAAGAAGCAGGTGGACGCATGCTTTGGCAATTCAATCCATGACGCGGCCATGCTGGAGATTGCGCGGCACGCTTTTGCCGTGAATCCCAACCCCGACCTGCAAGAAATCGCGCAGGAAAAAGGCTGGCAGATCTACTGGCCTTCAGGCACGCGCCACCATTGATTCGGACGCGCTCGCCGTTCGCAGCTACGCCATCTGCTGCATTGCCGCCTGATACTCTTCATACGTACCTTTAAAATCT
>DASXJO010000489.1:0-3407 GCA_036497385.1 Candidatus Angelobacter sp.
AAGCCGCAGGTCCAATTTGCTGATGGCGTAAAGGAGTTAGTGGGATGGCTTAAGTTACAGAAGCCCACAGATCGGGTGGTGGAAGCATTTGCACAGCTGAACAGTTTTGGCTTGGCAGCCTAGGCTATCAACTATCGGGGAAGGACAAAAATGCATATTAACAACAGGCGCTCTGTATTGATATTCGGAGGTGCAGGATTTATCGGATCGAATCTGGCGCAGTGGTTTCTTACTCAAACAGATGCCAGAGTGCATGTTTTTGACAATTTAAGCCGGCAGGGTACGCACTATAATGCTGAATGGCTGAAGCAAATTGCCCGCAAGTCTGATCGGCTCCAACTAACGATAGGAGATATCCGGAACCAGGCCTTGGTTGAAAAGGCGGTGTCAAGCGCCGACGAGATTTATCACTTCGCCGCTCAGGTCGCAGTCACAACTTCGCTGATTGATCCGCGTCTTGATTTTGAAGTCAACGTGGCAGGCACATTCAATATTCTGGATGCCGCGCGAAGGTCGCGCAAGAAGCCTTTTCTGCTGTTTACCTCTACGAACAAAGTTTATGGCGATCTTGGCTTAGGAATGCCGGACCGCTCCGAGACGCGGTATTTCCATCCGAACCATCAGGGCATTTCTGAATCGCAGCCGCTCGATTTCCATTCTCCCTATGGCTGTTCCAAAGGAGCGGCCGACCAGTATGTCCGTGACTTTGGCCGCATTTATAACTTGCCTGTGGTTGTTTTTCGTATGTCCTGCATTGCCGGTCCGCGGCAATTTGGCACAGAGGACCAGGGATGGGTCGCCCACTTTCTTTATTCCGCGCTGCAGGGCAAACCAGTAACGATTTATGGCGATGGACGCCAGGTCCGAGATGTTCTTTGTGTAAAAGACCTAATCCGCGCAATCCAGAGCGCTAAGCAGAACCTTCCGCAAACTGCTGGACAGATTTACAACGTGGGTGGAGGGCCGGAAAATACAACGTCATTACTGGAATTGATGGAGAAGATCCGGAGACTTACAGGCGTCACGCTGAACCATTACAGTGACAGGACACGCCCGGGCGACCAACTGGTTTATATCACCGATTACAGCAAGCTGCGGAGTCATACAGGGTGGAAGCCTCAAATCACCGTTGAACAGACGCTCAAGCTGTTACAAGAGTTCTGGCAGGAGAACCAAACGGTCACAATGCGGAATGTTGCCGATTACACCGAGCCAAGCTGGACTGACATTCAAGCGCTGGAGCGGGCTTCGTAAACGTCTTTCGCCGAAAATGGCTGATCATCTCTTCCCTTTTTGGCTTTAAAGTAACCGCCCGCTCCGCCGTGACCACGATTTGTTCGGCAACAGTCGCCGCCCTGAGCGTGACGATTATTCGTAAAGCTGATTCGGTCCATTCCACAGTAGAAGGCGAAAAACCGGGCGCTGAAATGCGAAGAGTACCGGAACCAGCGGGCGACTGCACAAAGAAGCTTCCGGAGGTATCAACAAGTCTGATTGCGCGATATGAGTTGGACCTGCGCGCCGGTGATCGCCGCTCCGGTTTCATCCACTACTCGCCCGCGCAGTTCAGACGCGTGGGCGACAGTGCAGGCCAGATAAATAAATAGGAGAACTTTAATGAAGCGTATAAAGATAAGCGGCGACGTCTTTGCTGTCCTCATCAGTCACCCCCATTTCCGGCATTGCGGTGCGCGGCTCGATCTCATGCGGCTTCATGATCCAGTGGCGGAGGTTATCGGGCGTGTTCGGGGCCTCGCCTGCGATATAGATACGCAGGGCAAAAGCATTCAGCGGCGGGCCTACTTTTCCGTTTGCTTCCTGGATACCTGGAATAGTGTGGCAGGTGCTGCAACCATAAAAACGGATCTTGTCTTTTCCTCGGTGAGGATTGCCGCCGGTCGCGCGAATAGCTGCCTTGATATCGCTGGCTCGTTGGACCTCATTGCGGCTGTATCCAATCAGTAAAACCACCACAATTACAAGAAAGACAATCAGTGACAAAGTTGCCCACGGTTTATGCATCCGGGCCCCCTTCGCGCAATGGCACCCTTATGAGATCGCTTGCCCGTGTGTAAAGCAGCCTTTGATCGGATTCCCGCAGCCATCCGGCAAAAAGCCACAATGCAATGCCGATGTACACCACACCGGCAGGCACCCACATGATCAGACCGCCCAGTTGCTGGTCTTCCAAGGCGCTCAGTCCCCACGCAGCGGTGTGTCCGATGTAAGCCGGATACCAAAGTTTTGAAGTGCACGTGAGCAATGCACCCAGCACGCTGGTATGAACTGCCGTAGTGAAAACATACACAACTGCGGCGCCGTATGTCATCCGCTCGCCGCGGCCATGCAACAGTGTCCACCAGAACAACAACGCCGTCCCAAGAAAAGTAATGTGTTGTGTCGCATGCACCAGCTCATTGTCGAGAGTCGCTTGGTACAAGAAAGGAACATGCCAGAGCCATACGCTGATGCCGTGAATGATCCATGCAGAGAATGGGCTGGAAACAGCTTTCCAGCTTCCTCCGATCAAGGGCTGCTTCGCTGCTTTTCCCAGCTTGATGCGGAGTGAAACCGGAAAGGCCCACAGCATCGGAGTTCCCGGCTGTCCCAGGACCAGCAGCGGGGCAACGATGAGCATAAGCATCTCATGTTGCGTCATGTGCGCGGAAAACAACTCCGATCCCAATCTGTGAAGAGGCGACATCAACGTCAATGCCAGCGCGGCTGTTCCAGCGATAAAGCTGGTGATCTGCCATTTTGGTACGCTGGTTCGAATTCGCCGCAATCCCAGCAGATAAAGAGTCAATGTCAGCAGCAGGCCGGCGATCACCCACGGCTCCAAGCTCCATGCCTGCCATAAATTCGCGGGAGTAACCGGACTCTGGTTCTCATGAGCAAAAGTCAGCGTCGGAAGCAGCAGAAGGCTGCCCGCAAGCCCGCATGTGTAGGAAAGCTTCATTGATCGCACGGGCTCATGGCCCACTTTGGGATTGAGAGCGCAATGATCACTAACGTGAACGCGATACTGGAGGCCATGCCGTAAATGGCCATGAAGCGGCTGCGTGACTCCACCATAACGCCGGTGGTGGTGGCATTTTCTGGCAACCGACGATAGCACCAGCGCGCCGCCGCAAACCCGGAGAGAGCCACCACAATCGCCAGCAGGGTATAAAAATGCAGCAGCCAATGGTATCCGGTGGAACAGGTGTGCTGCACAATCGCATAGCTCAGCACCTCATCCAGCGCAAACCCGATTGGCCCGGCAAAAATTCCCCACCAGAGCGCCCGCGCTCCCGCTCCGCTCCGGAACTCCTCCGCCGGCCCAGCAGTCTCTGATCTCTTTATAGCCATCGCGGCGCCCAGTAGATCACCAGATAAGTGGCGACAAAGCTAATGATGATGAAGTA
>DASXJO010000490.1:0-2454 GCA_036497385.1 Candidatus Angelobacter sp.
CCAAAACATTCCCCAACGCCTGCCCAAATCAACAAACCTATAAGCGCAGGCACTGAGCAGAAGTCGGCCATTAATAGCGGCCAAGCGAAGCCCACGCCGACAGCGACGCCGAACAAGACGGCAGTCGAAACGAAGAAGCCAGCGAGCGCAGGACAGCCTACGGCAACGCTGGCCGGCGCCACCGGGGCCGCAGCAGCCACCACTCCGCCAAAGCCAACGCCAACTCCGAAGAAAGCTGTAACTCCTCCTGCGGCTCCCAATTCCACAACACAACAACAGACCGCCGCACCAACCGCCACACCGAGAGCGACCTCGACACCGGCAGCTAATCAGTCAGCAAATCAGGAGAAGCCGCCGCGATGAACTCCAGCGTATCGTTAACCTCTCGCGAGGAAATTGAGGTACATCGGTTTAGCTGGCCGGTTTCCATCGGCATTCCGGTGCTGGCCATCTTTCTCCAGGTTTTCCTGCGCGTGCGATTTCTGGTGGTACTGGACTTGCCGCTGCTGGTGACAATCTTTTTTGCCGTCGCCCGCCGCCGGCCGATTCCTGGCATGATTACCGGCGCGTTGATCGGAACACTGCAAGATGCATGGACTGGACATCCTATCGGTCTTTTCGGGATCGCCAAGACCATCGTTGGTTATCTAGGGTCATCGCTGGGCGTGAAAGTTGACGTTGACAACCCAGGTTCACGCTTTCTAATGACGTTTGCTTTCGTCCTGATTCATCGCTTTGTTTATATGGCCATCAGCCTGCAACTGGTGGGGGGAAGCGAAGCCTGGATATGGAGCCATACGCTCCTTTCGGCTTTGGTGAACGGACTCGCGGCGGTTGTCCTGTTTGCGGGGTTGGACAAGTTCAAGCTGAGAAATTAATCACTCTGTCACTTCGCGCCCAAACCGCCGGGATGCTCAGTTGCCAATATCCATGTGCGTCCATTTCTCGAAATGGCCCGTCTCACTCCTTTCCGCAATTCCTTGCCGATAGCGACCCTCGAGGGAAGCAAGGATTAAGGCAATTCTGAATATCGCGTGGCGGCCACCCTTCCCCGCAGTCCAACATCACAAACCAGAGCGGCTCATTCAGATTGCAACCCTCTTGTTTCCCCAAGGTGGTGTTATGAAGCTTTTTCGTCTATCGCTTTTTGGCCTATTTGTCACCTTATCTTTTGCCGGTTCAGCTCTGGCCCAAACGGGCGCGAGCTTTGCCGCTATCAATTTTCCCGGAGCGCATGCCACGGGCGCGCGCGGCGTTAATATCCACGGTGAGATCGTGGGCTGGTTCCAGATCAGGACCGATTGCGTGCCGCAGGAAAGCGCATTCCTTCCTGCTTCGATGCAAATGGGAGCCAGCAGCTGGCTACACACGGTTTTACGTTATTAAACGGGAAGTTTACTCGCTTTGATTTTCCCGGCGCCAGCGCCACAGCAATTTTGGGTGTCAATGATCTGGGCGATTTTGTGGGCACTTACTTCAAAGCGAACCAGATCCACGGTTTTTTGCGGCTTCATACCGGCGTCCTGAAAACCGTTGATATCGCACCGCCAGGACCGGGAATAGACGGAGCCGCGACAGCCCACATGGGCATCAACAAATTTGGCACCGTGGTAGGCAGCCAATGGAGCGTGTTTGGTGACGGGCCCTTCGGCGGGTTTCGCTGGTTCAACGGCCACTTCACCAAAGTCAATTTCCCGGGGCACACTGAAGATGGCGTTTTTGGCAACTCCAACACCGGCCTGTTAATCATGCAAGTCTTCGATCATGACTTCTGGACCATCGGATTGCTCAATGGGGCTGACGATGAGCTCCTGGCGTCGCCTTCCATGTCTGATACGAAAGCCACCGGCATCAACAGCGGAGGTGATATTGTGGTTTTCGAGGGTGGAATGGGCTTCTTCGCGCCGCACGTGGAAGCGAATGAGGGCAGCACGGACACCGAGATCATGCCCAAGTACCTGGCGCTGAAGTTTCCTGGCGCGGTGGAGACGCGGCCTAGCGCCATCAGCGACAATCGCTCCATTGTTGGCAGCTACAGCGATGGAAAAACGTGGCATGGGTTCATGGCCGTTCTTCACTAGTCGCCCCCACTAGGCGCGCCGGGGTTACCTTTTCATGATGGCAAGAGTTCAGGCTTAAGGCAGCCGGTTCTTGCCATCGATTTGTACGGCAATTAGCTTCTTAAGGGTGGGCCCACCCAGCCCTAGATGATGCATCACCTCGCGATTTTGTGTTTTGGCGGAAGACGGCTCTATTTCCCAATCGCCAGCGAGGTGCCGAACACGCCATTGGCCACAGTGGGAGCGCTTGCGGCGGAAAATGGCGGAACATAAATTCTTATGGCGCCCATGTCCGGTGGGCCCGTGTTTCCGCTAAGGCCCGCGTATAGGTTTCCGGTGCTGTCCACGGCCACCCCGTCGCCGGTTGCGGAGCCGCCAGAAATGCCGTTGTTGA
>DASXJO010000491.1:0-1709 GCA_036497385.1 Candidatus Angelobacter sp.
AATGCGGATGGCAGCGAGGCGGAGATTTCCGGCAATGGCACCCGCTGTGTCGCGGCCTACCTGGTGAGCCAGGGCCATTCCGGCAAGATTGCCATCAGCACCGGCGCAGGCGTGAAGTTTTGCGATCTGGTATCGCGTGAAGAGCACAGCTTTGAATTTGAGATGGAAATGGGCGAGCCGCAAGTGGGCAGTGAATTTTCCATGACGGTAGGTTTTGCGCCGACGCATGGCACTCCGGTTTCCATTGGCAATCCGCATTACGTGGTGTTTGTGATTGATTTCTCTCCTGTATGGCAGAAGGAAGGCGCGGAGATCGGCCGGCATGAGGAATTCAAGCACGGAGTGAACGTGGAGTTTGTCCGCGTGAAAAACGAACATGAGATTGAAGTCCGGTTTTACGAGCGCGGCGTGGGAGAAACGCAGTCCTCGGGAACAGGATCGTGCGCATCCGCGGTGGCGTCAATCGCGGCAGGATATGTGAAATCGCCAGTAAAAGTGCATGCACCCGGAGGCACGCAGGTTGTTCGTTGGACGGATGGCAAAGTCTTTCTCCGTGGCCCGGCACAACTGGTTTGCCAGGGAGAGTTTCTTGGCTAAGCCAGGAATCGCCAAGCCGGCCAAAACTATTCGACCTACCGCTCTGCGGCGTGGCGACAGGATTGGGCTTTTGGCTCCGGCCAGCAGCTTCAACCGCGAAGCCTTTCTGGCGGGCTGCAACCGGCTTCAGCAAATGGGATACGATCCGGTCTATTCGCAGAATATTTTCGACCGCGATCTTTACTTTGCCGGAAGCGCGGAACGGCGCGCGCATGAGTTCCATGATTTCTGGCGGCGCGATGACATTGCCGCGCTCATCTGCGTGCGCGGCGGCTATGGCAGCAACTACCTGCTGGAAAAAATTGATTACAGGATGGTGGTGGAACATCCAAAGATTTTTCTCGGCTCCAGTGACATCACTTCCCTGCTCACGGCGATCCATGATCGCACCGGTCTGATTTGCTTTCATGGGCCAATGGTGGCCAAAGATATTGCCGGCGGGACATTCGATGGAGTGAGTTGGGAAAGCGCATTGGAAGGCGCGGCTGACTGGAGTGTTCCGACTTCCGGAGTTGAAGTGTTGCGCCCCGGGAAAGCGGCAGGCCGCCTCTATGGCGGATGCCTCTCTATGCTGGTGGCTTCACTGGGAACCCCCTTTGAGATCCAGATGGACGACACGATCCTCTTTATAGAGGATATTGCCGAGAAGCCTTTCCGCATTGACCGCATGCTGATGCAGCTGCGGCTGGCCGGCAAGCTCGATAAAGTGCGCGGCTTCGCTTTTGGCGAGATGCTGGATTGCGCGCCGCCCCAAGGCGAGACATACACCTTGCAGCAGGTGATTATGCGCATACTCGCTCCGTACAATGTGCCGGTTATTTACGGTCTCAAGTCGGGTCACGTGACCAGCCGCAATATCACGCTGCCCATCGGTGTGCAGGCGGAATTGGCGGCAGAAGGCGCGGAAGTACAGTTGAGGATTCTGGAAGCGGCAACGCTATAGCACTCACATTCAGCAAAACCCTTTACCGCAAAGGACGCGAAGGGCGCAAAGGACAATTTTTACCGCAGAGTACGCTGAGAGCGCAGAGAAAAATGAACATTCAAAGGGTTCAGAACTCCAGATACGCTCCTCTGCGGCCCTGCGCTCTCCGGCGGTAAATCCTTTTTCC
>DASXJO010000492.1:0-5805 GCA_036497385.1 Candidatus Angelobacter sp.
AGAAGGAGGAATGCGTATGGGTAGACCTGTGGGCGTTACGATTCTTGCGATTCTTAACTTTATCGGGGCCGCCTTCTGTCTCCTGAGTGGAATTGGCATCATTTTGGGAGGCGGTTTCATAGCCACAATGTTGAGTCAACAGGGCCAGGGCAGTGCAGGTGCAGCCGGGCTTCTTGCCGGTCTGGGCGCTGCGGCAGGAGTGTGCATCATCATTGCCGGTGGAATCAGCGCTCTTGTGGGTTTTGGCTTATGGAAGCTTAAGGGATGGGCGCGTATCATCAGCATCGTTCTGTTCGGGATCAGCGCTGCATTAAACTTACTCGGGATGCTTGGAACCCTCGCCCATTTCAACATATTTGCTTTGATGTGGGGCGCGTTCTGGATCGCCGTAGATGCTTTCGTTATCTGGTATCTGCTCAAGCCGGAAGTAAAGGCCGCGTTCCAACCGCGTCCAATGGCCTCCGCCGCTTCCGCGTAAAAAGTTTGGGTTTCTAGACGAATGGGCTGCCCTTAGCGGCCCATTATTTTTTATTTCACTTATACATTTAATATGGATTCTCGCGTACCAGTATGCCCAAAATCGTTTTCCTCTTTGACGTCGACAATACGCTGCTCGATAATGACCATGTCACCGCCGATCTCAAGCGCCATCTGGAGCAGCAGGTTGGCCCGGAGCGCCAGCAGCATTACTGGGACTTCTTTGAGCAACTCCGCACTGAGTTGGGCTATGCAGATTATCTTGGCGCGCTCCAGCGCTATCGTCTGGAATACCCGCGCGATCCCAGCCTGCTTACGGTTTCGCACTTTCTTATTAATTATCCCTTCGCCACGCGCCTTTATCCTGACTCGCTCGACGCCATTGAGCACGTCAAGCAATGGGGTACAGCCGCAATCCTTTCTGATGGAGACGTTGTTTTCCAGCCGCGCAAGGTTGAACGCTCCGGAATTTACGAAGCTGTGAATGGCAATGTGTTGATCTACATCCACAAGGAAAAGGAATTGGACGACGTGGAAAGCCGCTTCCCTGCCGATCATTACGTTTTGATCGATGACAAGATCCGCATTCTCACCGAAGTCAAGAAAATCTGGGGCCGCAAAGTCACCACTGTCTTTCCCAGACAAGGCCACTACGCGCTCGACCCTGAAATTCTTGCGGCTTATCCGCCCGCGGATATCACTCTGGACCGGATCGGTGCGCTGATGAGCTACGACCACGATGCCTTTCTCCCAAAACTCTGACATGAAATGTCTTACCACTGATTGGTACTGATCAGGAAAAGTCAACCAACTCCCGCAGGCACAGAGACGCAGAGGAACTACTAAAATTGGGTAATTGCAAAATTGACAACCCGAACCTCTGATTCCTCTGTTACTCTGTGTTTCAAAGGTTGGGGCTTTGTCTTCCGGCTTTTCTCCGTGCCTCCGTGCTGAGATTTATTTCTACCCTTGCCGAAAAGCCTCCCCGCGTAGACAATCTTTATACTTTTAAATTGGAGAAGGTAAATGCCCAAATACGTCATTGAGCGCGAAATTCCCGGTGCGGGAAACCTGAAACCGGAAGAACTCCAGGCCATCTCGCAGAAATCCTGCGGCGTACTGAAAAACATGGGACCACAAATCCAGTGGGTGGAAAGCTTTGTGACCCCGGACAAGATTTACTGCGTTTACATCGCGCCCAATGAAAAGATGGTGCGTGAGCACGCCAGCCAGGGCGGATTCCCTGCCAATAAAGTTTCTGAGATCAAAACCACAATCGATCCCACAACGGCGGAATAAGCCGCCAGCAGATCATGGCTTTCCGGCAATTCCCTGCACCTCAAACCGGGCATCGAGCAGCAGCTTGCCAGATCCCAAAAATGCCCGGGCTGGAAATTCTCCCTTGAAATAAGTTCGATAAACCACGTTGAAAGCTTCAAACAGCGAAACGTCCGAGCAAAAGATCTGGACGGACAGAAGATCCTCCATGGTCAATCCGGCGGATTCCAGCGTGCGCTTTACGCCATCCATCACCAGCCGTGCTTCTTTATCGGCCGTAGCGGGTGGGCGTCCCGTCTTTGGATCAAGCCCAATGTGCCCGCACAAATAAAGCGTGTTGCCGTGCCACACAGCGTCGCTAAACGGCAGATTGCTGCTCGCAGTGCGTTCTGATCGAATCCTCTTGCCGCTCGTCGCCAGCCCAACGGCCAGTGCGAACGCATTCAACAACAATAAATCAGCGGTCATGATTCCTCCGTGAACTCAACAGATGCGCAACCAGGCTCTTGCAATTCAATTTTCTGATCTGACCATCCCGGAAAGAGTACACTTTGTGCCAGAAAGATAAGCTTCAATTTGCATCTGGAGGATACATGCGTAAATTGTTGGCGATTCTGCTTCTGCTCCCCGTCATTTCACTGGCGCAGACAGCCGCGCCCAAGAAAGCTGCTACAAAAGCCAAAGCGAGCGGCTCCGGCCCGGTCGTGGTTACCCCCGACAAAGTCCAATGGGGACCTGCGCCTGCGGTATTTCCGCCCGGCGCTCAGTTTGCGGTCCTGGCCGGTGACCCGACGAAACCTGGTCCATTCGTTGTTCGCATTAAGACGCCGGACGGTTATCGCATCATGCCGCACTGGCATCCCACCGCAGAAAGCGTCACAGTGCTTTCCGGCGAATTCCACGTCGGTATGGGCGATAAGTTTGACGAGACCTCAATGACGACTTTACCTCCGGAATCGCTGGCTGTCGTCCCGCCGCACCATAATCACTACGCTATGGCCAAGGGTGAAACCATAGTCCAGGTCAGCTCAACCGGGCCATTCAAGCTCATCTATGTCAATCCGGCTGACGATCCTTCCAAGGGACAAGCTACCCCAGCAGCCAAAAAGAAAACATCGACCAAAAAGAAATAGCCGCTGGAAACTACCTGGAGAGAGGTGCGCTGCGGCGCACCTTTTTCTCGGTCCACGGCGCCACAGTGTGCTTCAAGTATGATGGCGATGAACAACTTCATTCTCCGCAGCAAGATTGTGATTCGCAAGGAGACCGATGGCGGACAAACGGGCGGTTGATCCCGCGCTTGGAGCAAGAAGCAGAAAACTGCGCCGCCAAATCAAACTTTACCCGCCCTATCTGGGTGCCGGGGTTCGGGTGACCCGTATTGCAGAGGACTTCCGCCACATCGAAGTCGAAATGCCTCTACGCTTTTATAACCGCAACTATTTCGGCACGCACTTTGGCGGATCGCTCTATTCCATGTGCGATCCCTTCTACGTGCTCATGCTCGCTAACATTCTGGGGCCTGATTACATTGTCTGGGACAAAGCCGCCAACATACGTTTCAAGAAGCCGGGTAAAGGCGTGATGAAAGCGACGTTTGACCTAACGGAGGAAGAGATCGCCGAGATTCGCGCCGCGGCAGAGACCCAGCCCAAAGTCGAACCGCTCTTTCAGGTGTTGGTTAAGGATGAAGAAGGCAATGTGGTGGCTGAGATCGATAAGCTGCTGTACATCAAAAAGAAATGACGACGCTCGAACTTGGGCCGCAAACTATTGCTTCGCCATAAAGCGCTCCTCCGCCAGGCGGTCTGCAGCTTGGTATGTTGGAATTTTTTCTCGGTCAGCCATGGCAAAAATGGTGAGCAGCGTGTCATAAATAGCGTCTGTCTTGGCCAGCGTCTTTGGCACGTCCCATCCCAGCATCTCGCGGCAGCAGCCATTGATCACGCCGCCCGCATTCGCAGCGTAATCTGGCGCGTACAGAACGCCTCGCTGTTGTAACAGATCACCGTGACGTGGCTCCAGTAGTTGATTATTGGCTGCTCCTGCTACCAACTTTGCTTTCATTTGCGGGATGGTCTGGTCATTCAGCACGCCGCCCAATGCACACGGCGCAAAAATATCGGCCTCTATCGAATAAATTTCCTCCGGCGTCACTGACCTTGCCTGGTGATCATCAGCCACGCGCTTTATCTTTGCCGGGTCCACGTCGGTAACAACCAGCCTGGCTCCGACGCGCGCCAGTTCTCCCGCTAGAAAATATCCCACATGTCCGCACCCTTGAATGGCCACAGTCTTTCCCGCCATGTCGTCGCTTCCCCACTTGTGTTTTGCTGCGGCCTGCATGGCCCGGAACACGCCGCGCGCTGTATGCGGTGATGGATCGCCGGAGCGTCCCTGCAACCCAGCCACGTACTGACTTTCCTTCAAAATGAATTCCATGTCCGCCGGACTGGTGCCAACATCTTCCGCGGTAAAGTATTTTCCTTTCAGGCTATTCACCAAGCGGCCATGCGCACGGAAAAGCTGCTCGCGATCTTCGGCTTTGTTATTGCGTAAGATGATGGACTTGCCACCGCCAAACGGCAGGCCGGCCAACGCATTTTTGTACGTCATGCCGCGTGCCAGACGAAGCACATCAGTCACCGCATCATCTTCCGTTTTGTAACTCCAATAGCGGGTGCCGCCCACGGCTGGCCCAAGCGCTGTGGAATGGATGGCAATAACTCCCTGGTAACCTGCTGCGTCGTCTGATCCAAACAGCACGCGCTCATAGCCAGGCACACTTTTTTCCCTGATTTTCATAGGACCCTTTTGAAATTGGAGGATGGAGTACCAATGAATTTACCAGAATGTCGGCCGCACGCGGAAGAGTTGTCTTAGTACAATGCTCTTGCCTATGTCGAAAAACTTTTTCCTCGTGCGCTTCATCCCACTTTGCACCCTTCTCATTTTTTTATCCGGCTTCGGATCTTCCCAGCAGCTCGACCTCAACCTTTATAACGGCCTGCGCTGGCGGATGATTGGCCCACACCGTGGCGGGCGCAGCATTGCCGTGAGTGGCGTTGAAGGCCAGCCGAATCTCTACTACTTCGGCGCGGTTGGCGGAGGTGTCTGGAAAACGACAAACGGCGGCATCACATGGGAGCCAGTCTTTGACGGCCAGTCCATTGCTTCCATCGGAGCGCTCGCAGTTGCTCCATCTAATCCCAATATCATTTTTGTCGGCACGGGCGAGGCCGACTTCCGTTCCAACCTTACCTACGGCAATGGCGTTTACAGATCCTACGACGGCGGGCGCTCCTGGAAGAACGTCGGGTTGACCGCATCCCGACACATCAGCCGCATTGTGATCGATCCCAATGACCATAAGATTGTTTTTGTTGCCGCCATGGGTAGCGCCTACGGGCCGAGCGCTGAACGAGGCGTCTTTCGTACCAAGGATGGCGGCGTCACTTGGCAAAGAATTCTTTTCCGCGACGAAGATTCCGGGGCCATCGACATCGCTTTTGATCCCGATCACCCGCAGACCATCTGGGCTGCCTTGGTCCACGATCAACGTCCTCCCTGGAGCGCCTATCCTCCGACTACCACCTCCGGCGCTATTTTCAAATCAACCGATGGCGGTGACGTATGGACACCGGTTACCGGCGGCGGGCTTCCCGAAGGTGACTGGGGACGCGTCGGGCTGGCGATCGCGCGCGGCAGTCACGGCCAGCGCGTCTACGCTTTGATTGACACGAAAGAAGGTGGGCTTTTCAAGTCAGATGACGGCGGGCAGACCTGGGTGAGGACCGGTACGGATCCACGCATTCGCGGGCGGCTCTGGTACTTTGGCGAGGTTTATATCGATTCTAAAAATCCAGACACAGTGTACCTCCCCAATGTCTCGATTTATAGCTCCGCTGACGCGGGAAAAACCTTCGTCGCCATCAAAGGCGCTCCCGGAGGCGACGATTATCACGCCATGTGGATAGATCCGAGCAATCCGCAACGGATGATCTTTGGCAGTGACCAGGGCGTTGGCATCAGCGTAGACGGCGGCCACAC
>DASXJO010000493.1:0-2256 GCA_036497385.1 Candidatus Angelobacter sp.
CTGCTGCCCGAGGCGGACTCGCCATCTTTGATGACGGTACCGAAAGGCCAACCCTGGCTCAAGGGCTATTCAACTCCTTTGACACCGTGCAGTGGGGAGCTGATGCCTCTACACTCCTGGCGGCCACTAACTCCACTTCGAGTTTCGATTTCTTCACTCTTGCCGTCAACGCATCTGGGGTGACGCTCAGCCATGTTTTCCTCAGTGAGTTCGGCTTGGCCAAACGGATCCATTTTGAACCTTCTAAAAATCTGGTCTATGCTGACAGCGGCCAGATTATCGATCCGGCAACGGGAACAATCACGGGAAGCTTTATTACACCTCAGTTCTTCAATTCCACGCTGATGGTGCCCGATGCCGCCGGCAACCGCGCCTACTTCCTGACACAGTCGTTCAGTTCCACCACGGTCACTTTGCAATCGTTTAACTTGACCACGCTTGCTCTGGTTGATTCCACGACCATCAACAACGTCAACGGCAACATTGGACGACTGGTGCGCTGGGGGCAGAATGGCCTTGCATTCAACACTTCGGGAGGCCAGGTGTTCCTGGTTGCTGGAACGTTTGTACATTGATGCTGCGGTTTTCGCCATCGGCGGCGATCCATTAGTTCAGGTTCCTACCCACTTGCGGCAGCACGGCATTCTTCCGCAACGGGTGCCGGGGGCACTGGCTCAACTAGACAAAGAAACACGTATATCTGGTGTTCTAGATAAGACGTTGCAAAGGTTCCTGCCCTTTTCGCACGCTTTGGCCGGGCAGCTCTATTTTCCAACCGCGAGGTTGAAGGCGAACACGCCAGTGGTGATATTGGGAGCGCTGGCGCTGGAAAATGGCGGAACATAGATTCTGATGCCGCCGCTATCCGTGGTGCCCAGATTCCCGCTGAGGCCCGCGTACAGGTTTCCGCTGCTGTCCAGGGCCACCCCGCTGCCGGTTACCGAGCCGCCAAAAAGGCCAGTGCCGATGAAAAATGCGGGCGCGCTGGCAGCCGTGATTGGCAGATTGTAAATGTCGATTCTTGATGCGCTGACCAGGGAGGCGACGACGAACAACTGCGTGCCGTTGATCGCTATTTGGCGATAGAAGGAGGCGGGGACCACCGTGGTTGCGATCGGCGGCCCGGTGTAAGGCGGGGCGAAAACCACCAGATTGCTGCCGGCCAGGCTGGGCGAATTACTAACGATCAGATTATTGGCGGAGTCAAGCGCGACACCATCACTGCCGGTGAGGTTAACGCTGGTAATTACCTGCGACGGAGTGCTGGCCGAAGTGAGAGGATGGGTGAAGACGTTGATGCTGTTGCCGTTGGTAGTGGCAAACAGATCGCCCGCGCTGTTAAAGGCCAGACCTTCGGCGAAGGTTGAGGTACCGTTCTTGAATCTCACCGATGGGGAAGCGGAGCCGGTTATCGGTCCGTTGAAGATCGAGATGTTGCCGCTAGTGTCCCCTAACGCGACATTACCGGCAGAATCCACCGCCATTCCGGTGACATCGCTGGCTGTGGCGAGCGACAAAGTCGCGGTCGGTGTCGAGCTGGTAAGGGGCAGCGCGAACTGAAAAGCCTGGCCGGTAGCGCCGGCGGCATACAAATGCTGCGTTGCAGGTGGCGGGCCCGGCACTGAGGGATTGGTTGATCCGCCGCATGCAGCCAGGCATGCAATGAACGCAGCTGCCAACAGGCAAATCGTCCGGCGAGAAGAACAGTACAAGAGTATTGCGCGATAGGGTTCTCTATTAAGGCATCTGGAACCGGCATGGTTATGCTTACGCATCAATCTATTCTGGATGAAGATTATTGAGAATCACAAGTGCCTCCTTGCGGAGCAAAGCTTAAACGCACCACTTAATTTTCTTCAGGCCGATTTCCCGAAATCAAGTATCCGAGAATATTTGGTTCTGCGCCCCTCTCGAACGAACCTACCTATTACATACCGGCGAGGAAGGCCGAGCAGCCATTGTTGAACCTTGTTCATCTTTGGTTCCAGCCCAGTCGACCCACAACTGCCTATCCCTGGCTTTCACCGTCTCAGCGATCTTCAGGCCACCGAAACAGCAACAATCCCTGAAGTTCCCACCTCTTCATCGGCGTGCAGACGTATGATCCGATAACTTTCAGCGGTACTGACGCTTCTGATTTTTACAGCCATCCTGCTGCATTCCTGCCAACCCGAAAAATTGCCGCATTGATCCGGCATCACCACTTCGCGCCGAACAAAGCGAACCGTATCAATGAGAGTGAATCGAATTTTCGCC
>DASXJO010000494.1:0-14784 GCA_036497385.1 Candidatus Angelobacter sp.
CCCGGAGCACCACTCGGCCAATGATCGTGATTTTGATGAGCTCTACCGCAAGCATCTTTCCAACGTCTATCTTGCGCTGGGCGGCACGCCGCCTGACGTGCTGGCGCAGCCGATTGCGGGCGCTCATGCCAAGCCGCAGTTCACGCCGCAAACCACATATATCCATCCAGCAGTGGACGGCAAAAACATTGGCTACTTTGAATGGCTCGGCGCGGCCTCTCACGTGGCTGACCGGCATTCTTCCGCCATGCATGGAAAGATTTTTCTGCTGGACACCGGCTATGCCGGCATCGATGAAGAAAATCTTTACTGCCGAGTAGATTTCATTGACGATCCCGCTGAATGGGCCACCGGAGACACGCGGCTGGTGGTGACGATAGAAACAGTCAGTCCAGACGGCAACGGAAACCAAACTGTGCGCCTGGAAGCCGATATTTCCCAAGGCAAACTCCATGGATGGAAGCTGGGCGATAATGGCCAGCCACAAGACACCGGCTTCCGCGTTGGAATCGAATCGATTTTTGAGTGCCAGACGCCTTTGGAGCGGTTGAATGCTGCCATGGGAGCCCGCTTGCGTGTTCGTTTTTCCTTGTGGCGCGATGGCCTGCCGCTGGACGCCCTTCCGCAGGAAGGCGCGATTGAAGTGCGTGTGGCCCCTGAAATTGAACTAAGTGCACTGCCGTATGCCAAGCCGTAAGAATCCAGTCGTTAGTATTAGTACTTAGTATTTGGTCTTCTATAAGCAGTGCATTTTAAGAGAGCGAAACTGACGTCAATTTTATAAGTCGTCATCCCGCCTTTGCCAGCGCGCGAGTAGGACGGAGGGACCTTGTGCTTGCCTTTTAGAGTTCATGCCACCATAAAATCGTTATAGCCATAAGCCCACAGCAGTTTCTCTTTATCCCGCACTGCGCGGATCCTACAAACAAAGCCAAATACTAAGTACTAACTACCAACTACTGAGTTTTCAGGGCGAGCCCCGACTTGGGCGGCGAGCCCGCTGCATCAAGAGCCGGTCCTTCGCTACGCTCAGGATTTCGGCAGCAGGCTCAGACGCCTGCTGAACGCCTCAAGTGTGGAGCGAAGCGACAATAAAAATGACGGCCCACTTTCGCAGGCCGTCGAGGTCTGAGGGGTAGAGGAACTGTTTAGTGATTGTCGTCGTCGCGGACCGCGATCATCGTGTAAACCCCGGCGTTAAAGAACACCAGACCGCGTGCGCGGATGGTGGCTCCAGCCACAGGAGTTGTCTTGAGTGTTGCGCCGTTGGCGAGCGTTACCGCCACGCTGGTCGCGCCGCTCAATTGACCGAATGCGGACGTCGGGCTGATGGTGATCGTAAAGGTTGACGCGGTTGGCGCGGGTGATGCCGCAACCGTACCAATCAAGGCCTGCTCACGCAGTTTGACTTTGGTAGCGGTGATCGGCGCCGTGCTATTGCTGGCATCCGCTTCAATGCGCTGGCCTTTGCCAATATGCGTGGCGTCAAACGCCGGCGCGGTGATGTTCAGCTTATCGGCGCGAACACTATACACTGTGCTGGCGTTTACGCCGATATCCACGGTCAAAGGCGGCGTAGCCGAACTGGAATCCACCTGGTGAACAACGGTTATCTTCGTCAGAGGATTGTCGAGGGCTGAAATCAGGCCTTCGGCTTCTTCGCCACCCTCGTTGCCTTCGCGCTCAACCTTGGTCGCCAGCTTGGTGCCTTCGCTCTTGGTGATAGCGTCAACTTCAACAATGTCGCCAACCTTCAGGTCAGAAAGCTGCGTAATGCCATCCTTGAATCTGGTGTTGGCATCCGTAGCAAACGTGATGTCAGTGGTTTTGGTTGTGACGGTAAAGTTTGGAGCGGCGATGGATTTCACGCTGCCGTGAACGTCGTCCATTTCGCCGTTATCATGGTCTTCATTGCCTTCACCACCGGCCGGCGGCGTGGCTGCTGAAGTCACGTTGAATTTCGGAGTAATGGTGGCTGAAGTGATCGGCGTTCCGTTCAGTACCACGGAAGCTGCCAAATCTAGATCAAAGTTCAGGAAGAGCGGCGTGGAAGTGACCGTGATATTGGCAAAAGTCACGGACACGGGGCTTCCGGAAACGTTTGCCGTGACTTTGGCCGGCACGCCGGCATTTAGCACAACTACTTCAGCGCCGGTCACGGTGATTGTGGCTCCGTTGTAGGTGCCGGGCGGAAGGTTAGCCAGGGTTAACGGCTCAAAAGTGCCGGCTTCATGTGAAAATTCCACTTCAGCTGGTTTTGCCAGCAAATTTGCGGTTGTAGCCGTTGGGCTTACGCCGGTAAGGGTGATAGAGCTGATGTTGAGCTCAAACTTCGCAATCTGGTCATTGACGGCGTCGCCGGTCTGCAGGACCACTTGTCCTGCGCCAGTCGATACTTGATTGGTGGAACCGCCTCCGCAACCTGTCAGCAACAAAGCAAACACCACGCATAGTAGTGTGAACAAATAAACCCGTTTCATTGGGCCTCCAAGAGTAAAAATGTCTGAGGATTCGATCGAGTGGCGTTGTGTTAGTAGAGTACTACGAACATCGTCCTGATAGGGGGGCAACTCCGTCGTATCATCGCTCCCTTGTACATGCCCCGGTATTCCCCAGGACAACGGACCTCTGGTGCGCCTTTGCGCCAAAAAATTCGCGGCAAAAGCGGCAGGGTTCGAAGCTGGGGGAATGCTTTTCAGGCTTGTACCTTTTTCCTTTTCAGTGACGAAGTAGCACAGGGGAATCTATGCTGACTTGCAGTTGATAATGCAGTCTCAGGGCCAATAAAGGAAGCGGGGTAAGTCTATTGGGCTCAATCGGTTGGTTGGGCTTGGCGGGATTTACTGGGTCAGTCCGACCCAAAGGGTGTGTATTGCCGATACAGTTGCTTGGCCGGGGATCCTCTAGCGCCTCACTCTGCTGTCTTCTTCCAGGCGGGCAAGCCGACCTTGTTCCCTGAGTGGACCGTCAGATTTCCAATTCGCAGGTTGCTGGTTATCGATTGCCGGATGCGCTGCATCGGCCCCGGCTTGGGCGCCTTGCCGCCCAGCAGCCACAATCAGTGACATCGAATTGCCTCAGAAGCTTATCGCAATGCCAGCAAAATCGGGGTCTTGGCTCGATTAATTTGTCGCTTTCCGAATTAGCGTACAACATCGTCTTACTGTGTCCGACATCAGACATTGAATACGGTCAATCGCTTTCAAAACGGCTTGAAAGCAGCCTTTGGCCGGTAGGGGGTATTTTGCAGCATCAATGGATCGTGCTGTCAGGACTGCGCAGCCTCAGAATAGCGTCAAAGGATGGCGGTCCTTCGAACGAATATCGAATTCAGGAACAATCTGTGGAATTTCGCGCGTTGGACGAGCAGGGAAATCCTTATTCCCAAATGCCCCTCTGGCGCCCACTGGATAACGACGAGATCAAGCTCCATTTCGACTTGCAGACGCCCGTGGCGGAGTGGCTGGACAAGAATCTTTACGGGCTCGCTAAAAACTGAACGGGAAGTCTTGCGTGCTTCAGTGCGTGTGAGGAGAGTGCCTGATTTTACTGGTTGCAGGTTATCTGATGGCAGCTCGTTGTGGCGGACCCTATTGATCGTAGAGGCGATCCAGAGCTTTCACTGCGACGCGGGCATTGCTGCTGTTTGGAGCCTGACGCAAATTAATGTCTGCCTGACGCTCAAATATTTCTAAAGCGTCCTTCTCCGGCAGGTATGTGCGTTGTTGCGGATCTGAGATCACCCAGGCGCCGTCGCTCCTGTGAACAATTACGAGTTCGTGCTCGGTTGTTCTGGACGGCAAGATGCGCCCTTCTTCCTGACTCATTGCTTCACTAGTGTTGAGAGTTACCAATCCTCTCTCATGCTTCACGTTTATTTTCTTGATTTCCAACCGGCTGAAAACCGAGAACGGACGCGCCAAATCCAGCGTCTCACCGGCAATCAGTTGGTGCGCCCTTGCTTTGCTGTTTTCCATGATGGCCGCTGCAATCTCCCGGCGGCTGGGCAGTTGACGTTGATCGATAATTGCAACGATTGAGGCTGAATCGCGGCCACTTTCGTTATTGTCCCTGCCGTCTTGCACTGACGAGTCAGTGCGTTCTTGCTGCAAAGCGTCTGGTCGGCTATCCGCAATCGCCTGAGTGGTAGAGGAGGGAAGTGGCCCGCTGGTCCCGTTATCTCCACTGCTCCGGCTCTCAATCTGTTGAAGCGTGTCATCGTTCATGATCTTGGCCAGCAAATTCATGTCGGCATCAGGGCCAATGCGATAGCGATAAAAACGGGGCCGTCCGCGGCGAACCCAGTGCGGAGCCGTCCATGATTCAGTAATGATTCCCGAATGCACAGAACTGAGGAATGTCTTTTCTTCCGGTGAAAGCACGATGCCAACATGGCCCAGCCACACAGCCAGGTCTCCCGCCTGCGGGGTTTTTACCCGCTTAAAATCGCTTACGCCGCGATACAGAACGCGTGAATCTTCATATGGGTAAATAAGGCCGGCGCGGGCATAGAGCAGATGCACCAGGTGAGAGCAATCCGGCTTGGGGCGGATTCGCCTTTCCGATTGCAAGGCAAATGCAGCCAGAGCCTCGCCCTGCTCAGGTGATACCAGCACCGTGGCGGACGAATCGTCGTCCGTTTCAGCTCTTGCCACACGACCGTCGAGCGCGGTCAACAGGCACAAGAACAGCAAGCCGAGTTTTAGGGCGGATCGCATCAGATCAAATGATTATGGCCAGGTTCATTGTCTGATGCTTTGCTGTGATTCAGAGTTGGTTTCTGACCAGCGAGTCACTCATTGGTACATGAACGGCTGTTACTGCTGGTCTGAAAAGCTTTAGTGTTCCCAGTAATATTCCTCTCTCGCATGGACCACAAGGTCCTTTTGTTTCGTCTTGACGCTGATCTTATGCAAGCCCTGTCCTGGATCAGTCCTGTCCGGCGTGTATCCAAGGCTGTATTGATTGCGCAGGTCTTCTTCAATCTGCGCGTAAATCTTCTCGACGGTCTGCTTGCCTGAAACTTCAAAGAGCCTGCCGCCTGTCTCACGCGACATTTGTTCCAGTATTTTCTTTCCGGCCACGCGCGGCTCCTGCGGATATCTGCTGCGTCCGCCTCCCATGCCGCCGTGATGGCCTCCCATTCCGATTCCTCCAAAGCCTCCGCCAAAGCCACGGTCTTCGTCATCCTTGAAGAGGATCGAAAAAATAATTGTGTCTGCGCGTTGCGCGGTTTCAACGGCGGTTAACAAGGTTTCTTTGCTGCCGCGGTCGTCTCCATCGGAAAGAACAATCAACGCTTTCCGCCCAGTCTGCTTTTTCATCAGTTCGTCAGACGCCAGATAGACTGCGTCATACAGCAACGTGCCGCCGCCGTGGCTAGCGCCATCCCGATGACCTCCGCCACGTCCTCCCGGATACCCGCCCGACCCTTGCCCCGACGGATTGCCTCCGCTGGTTTGCGTGAACTGCGGCGCTTGTAACGTATCCAGCGCGGAGCGCAATTTCTCCCGCGAATTGGTTAAATCCTGGTCCAGTTCCACCTCATGATCAAAATGAATAAGAAACGCCTTGTCTTTCTCCGGACGCAGCATCTGATCGATAAAGCTTGAACTAGCCGTGCGCTCCTGGCCCAACACTCGCCGCTGGCTCATGCTGGTATCGACGAGCAGTCCCAGCGTAAGAGGCAGATTGTTATCCTGGGAGAAATACCGGAGCGTTTGCGGGCGGCCATCTTCTTCCAGTACGAAATCATCCTTCGTCAAATTAGTGACGATCTTTCCGTGCTTGTCGCGAACCGTGGCGGGCACGTTTACCACCTTCACGTGGACCGTCATGTCTGCTTTTTCCTGGCCGCGCATCCGCGCCCCAAGAATCAACAGGCATAGAAGCGCACCGGCCAGCGAAATTCGCAGCAGGTTTCCATTCAACTTCTTGCTTTGCAAAATATGTCTCCTCCCTGGACCGCAAGCGCACGCAGGCGCGCTCTTAACGACTATAGCCGTATCGAAAGGCAATTAGGGATTCATGTCTCGTCCCTGTGATTATCTTCTGAGTTGATCTCTGCTGTGTGATGCTGATTTTCAAGCATTGCGGTAAGAAGTCTGGTAAAGAGCTTGTAAGCTCCCGGTAAATTGCGTGTAGAAATTACTGAGATCGTGAATCCGCAATTTCTAACGTCAAACCGATCATCCAGAGCCGAATTCGCGGCAAAGAACCGTTGACAATCGCTCCGCTATCCCATAGCTTAACCTCTTAAGACTTAGTTTTATGACCAGCCGCAAGAATCCGGCGCCTCCCACCCGAGCTGAGCTTCGCATTCTGAACGCATTATGGGAGTTAAAGTCGGGCACGATCGAAGAAATTATTCATCATCCAAGTTTTTCCTCGCCGCCCAATTACAAGACCACGCAGACTATCCTTCGTATCATGGAAGAGAAAGGGCTGGCGCGCCATACAACTGGCGGTCGCGTATTTGTGTTTGAGCCTGCCGTCTCGCGTGAGTGGGTGGAGAAAATGTCCGTGCGGACCATACTGGAGCAGAATTTTGGCGGGTCACCTGCAAAACTGCTGGTCAATTTGCTGGAATCAGGCCCCGTCGCGGAGAAAGAGCTTGAAGAATTAGAAGCCCTGATCCGCAATTACCGCATCCAAAAAGGAGAGATTCAGCATTAATTCCACTGGCGTGTTTACGTCAGGTTTTTCATTATGAGCGCAGAACTCTGCCTACATTTCGCCGCTGCCTGCCTGACTTACTTCCTGAAAGTTACTGCCGCATTCCTTGCCGGTTGGATATTGAATCGACTTCTGCTCAGGCCCCGCCACCGGTTTATTGTCTGGATGATCTTCCTGGTGGGCTCAGCGGCATACTGGCTGGAATTGGTAGTCGGCGAGATCCGCGACTTCGCGATTACAACAGTTGAAGCCGCCCGCGCTCCCAGCGCGTCGCCGAATCCAACACATCCTTTGCTGCTCCCATTGGCATGGAACCACAATATTGTGATCGCCATTGAAGGACTTGGCGCGCTCTATATTTCAGTATGTTTTCTGTTGGTCGCAGCCACCGCGTGGAAGCACCTTCGCATGCGAGTACTACTGAGGTACGCGGTTGAACCATCCCCTTTGCTGAGCACGCTGTTGCTTGATGTTTCCCGCGACTTGCGTCTGGCGCACTCGCGACTTTCCCGTACCAAACTGATGGTGCTGCCTGGACTTAAGTCGCCGGCCACTGCCGGTTTCTGGAACCCGCGAATCCTGCTGCCTGAAGTCTGTGAGCAAATTGGCCCTACGCCACAGGTGGCCGACGTGCTGTGTCACGAGCTGATCCACGTCGCCCGCCGTGACTATCTCTGGGCAGGACTGAGCGATCTGATCTGCTGCCTTTTGTTCTTTCATCCCGCGGTCTGGAAGGCCCGTAAAATGATGGCCTTGCAGGCTGAGTTGGCATGCGATCTCGCCGTCTTGGAAACGCGTTCTGGGGATCGCGCCGATTACGCAGATAGTCTGGCCTATTTTGTGCGCCTGCGCATGTTGCAGGAGGGCTTTTCACTCGGGGTGGATTTTGCGGCTTCAACTTCTCTGGGGCTGCGCATTCGTACGATTCTCACGACTCCAAAGCCTGTGGCTTGGTGGAAAACGTGTTCGCGGGCGGCAGCAGGACTTTCTTTGATCGCGGCTGTAGGTATTGTTGCGCCGTTCATCGTATTGTCTCTAGGCTTTGCCGTACCACTTGTTGAGCGCGTTTCATACCAGCCCTCAAAACAGCTTGCGGCGGAACACTCTCGCAACACTCGACACCTCCAACGCCACCAGGCCGCTGCTGAGGCGCCCAAGGACTCATTAACCACCTTGCGTACGCAGCCTTATATCTCAGAAACTCCCGTTTACACCATGACGAGCAACTCAGGCTCCTCTGCCCCTCTAGCACCATCAGAGGGTGAATCGCCCGCCTGGCAGAAAAGCCAGCCCAGTATCCCGCGTCCATCTGTTGCCAGCGTTGTTCGTACCACTCTGGGCGAAATCGTGGTCATGGGAAGACGTGGTGGTCGCGATCATGATCGCGATGACCACTAAATCCCTCTAAAGCCTTCATTTTTCAGCAGCTATTTGGCGTCTTAAAAGTTTAAGAGTATATTCAAAACAATTCTTAATGTCTTAAGACACCTATGTCGTCTACGATTTAAGTACAAGCTTTAGGCGGTGACGAATGACACAAAGCACCCTGGCGAGGGTTCCGGGCAGCTTATCGACAGATGCTGGATATTCCGAGCATGTAAATCCACAGTGGGTAAAGCTACTGAGCCTACTGGAAATGAATGTCCGGTACACGCGCTGCGTTGGCGCGGAGCTGTTTACGGCCGATGGCGGACGAATCCTGGATTTCCTCTCCGGCTACTGTGTCCACAACTTGGGCCACAACCATCCCATGGTGATTGCGGCTTTGCATGACGAGCTGGACCGCAACGGTCCTGCAATGCTGCAAAGCCATGTTCCCGAATTGGCCGGGGAGTTGGCTGCGGAACTATGTCGCCTGGCTGGCGGACGGCTAGAGAAGGTCTACTTCTGCAGCTCTGGCAGTGAAGGCGTGGAGACCGTAATCAAATTTTCGCGCCTCTACACCAGGAGAGCTGGCCTGCTCTATTGCGCTGGGGCATTTCACGGTCTTACCTGCGGTGCACTTTCATTGATGGCGGATTCAACCTGGGCGCAAGGCTTTGCGCCGCTGCTGCCTTGCGCGGAAAGCGTACCCTTTGCCAATCTGGCCGAGCTGGAAACCAAGCTTGCCACCAAAAAGTTTGCCGCGTTTGTGGTGGAACCGATCCAATCTGAAGCTGGCGTGCGCGTACCACCAGACGACTACCTTCGTGCCGCGCAGGCATTATGCAAAAAATACGGCACGCTTTTTGTGCTCGACGAAGTCCAGACCGGGCTCTACCGCACCGGACCTTTCCTAGCCGCACATCATTGGGGGCTGGATCCTGACATGGTAGTGCTCGCCAAGGCGCTGAGCGGCGGCTTGGTCCCTAGCGGCGCAGTGCTGATGTCCGATGAAATTTATGAATCGGTTTATAGCTCGCTGGGCCGCTCAATCATTCATACCTCCACCTACAGCGAAAATAGCTTAGCCATGCGTGCCGGCCTGGCCACTTTGCACACTCTGCAAAGTGAAGGCTTGGGTAAGCGCAGCGAGGCGATGGGCCAACTTCTGCGTCAGTCATTAACAGCCGCTATTTCCGGCTATGAGATGGTGGCTGATGTTCGTGGTTTAGGCATGTTGAACGGCATTGAGTTCCGGCGTCCGGAGAGCTGGCAGCTTCGCGTTCCGTTTGAAGCATTTCGCAAAATCCACGAAGGCATGTTCGGACAGATCATTGTAAGCAAGCTTTTCCGTGAACATAACTTCCTTACGCAAATGTGCGGTAACAATTTTATGGTATTGAAGGCCGCGCCACCGCTGATGGTGAATGAAGAACAAGTTGCCGTTTTCGTGGGCGCGGTAAAGACGGTGGTGGAAGAAGTCCATTCTTCATCCTCATTCTGGATGGATGCACTGCATTTGGCGCGGCAAGCCGTAAAGATTTGAAAAATGCTTTGCCGCGACCGCGAAGCAATTTAACAAGAGAGACAAATTAGGTGACTATGCGAATTATTGGTGCGGGCAGCGCTTTCCCCGGAAATGTTTACCAGCAGCAGGAGATTACCGCTGCCTTGAAGAATACATGGCAATCCCAGATGGAAAATCCTGAGGTATTGGATCGGCTTCACAGCCGCTGTGGCGTGGAACGGCGGCATCTTGTTCTTCCGCTGGAAGCGTATGATCGCGTAACGACCTGGGGACAGGCCAATGATCTGTGGATTGACGCCGCGCAATCCCTGGGCCGCGACGCCATCTGCCGCGCCATTACTCCGCTGGGCGTCTTGCCGCGTGATATCGACGCGTTGTTTTTTGTCTCGGTTACAGGTGTGGCCAGTCCGTCGATTGACGCACGATTGGTCAATCGTATGGGACTTTCGCCGAATATCAAACGCATTCCGATGTTTGGACTCGGGTGCGTGGCGGGTGCTGCCGGTCTGGCCCGCGCGGCGGATTACGTTCGCGCTTTTCCTGATCAAATCGCTGTTGTGCTCGCCGTGGAACTCTGTTCGCTCACGTGGCAGCGCGATGACGTGAGCGTCGCCAACATGATTTCTACGGGACTGTTCGGAGACGGCGCCGCTGCAGCCGTGGTGGCCGGTCGAGATTCGGATTTCAAAGGACCAGAAATTCTGGCGACCAAATCGGTCTTCTATCCCGGATCAGAAGACGTCATGGGCTGGGACATTTCCGAAAGCGGCTTCCACATTGTTCTATCACCTGACGTGCCGAAAGTTATCCGCGAAAACTTGCGCGGCGACGTGGATACGTTCCTGGCGGAATCAGGGATTAAGCGTAGCGACATCGCAAGTTGGATCATTCATACGGGCGGTCCCAAAGTTCTTGAGGCTGTTGAGGACAGTCTGGAATTGGCGCCCGATGCGCTCAAGCTTTCATGGGATTGTCTGAAGCATGTCGGCAATCTTTCTTCCGCTTCAGTGCTGGTGGTATTGCAGAAAGTGCTGGCTCACCATCGCGGCGAGCCAGGAACGTATAGCATTCTGGCTGCAATGGGACCGGGCTTCTGCTCTGAGCTTTTATTGCTTCGTTGGTAAAAAGAATGGGAAAAGTCTTCGACACAGATGTATTTGTGGTTGGCGGCGGCCCGGCTGGCCTTGCTGCGGCAATCGCTGCGAGCCAGCGTGGTCTGCGCGTAGTAGTGGCGGACCGTGCCCAGCCGCCAATCGATAAGGCGTGCGGCGAAGGACTGATGCCGGACAGCCTGGAAGTTCTCGCTAAGTTGGGCGTATCGCTGGAATGCTGTGAAACCGGAAGGTTTCACGGGATCAGGTTTATCGGACCCGGAAATTCAGTGGCAGCAGAATTTCCCCAGGGTTGCGGGCTCGGTATCCGGCGTGTCCTGCTACACCAGCTGTTGCAGGAGCAAGCGCAAGCGTGCGGTGTGCAGATGCTTTGGGGCGCTCGGGTTTCCGCCATACGGGACGATGCCGTATTGGTGAATGGAAGGGTGGTCACCTGCCGGTGGATCGCCGGCGCCGACGGACAAAACTCCCGCGTTCGCGATTGGGCGGGACTTTCAGCCGGCAGCGGCGGCACGCAAAGGATCGGTCTGCGTCAGCATTTCAAAGCGCGCCCGTGGAGCGATTACGTTGAGATCTATTGGGGCAGGCGCGGGCAGGCATATGTAACGCCTGTCGGAATTGAGGAGATTTGCGTTGCTTTGATCTCCCGGCCCAAATTTCATTCATTTCAACAGGGCCTGAGCGAGTTTCCTGAATTGGCTGCTCGGCTTCAAGATTCAGTCAGCACCACAACAGTGCGCGGTGGGTTAAGTATTTCGCGAACGCTGAAGCATGTGTACCGCGGGAACGTGGCGCTGATCGGGGAAGCGTCAGGATCCGTGGATGCAATTACCGGGGAAGGAATGGCCCTGGCCTTCCGACAAGCATTAGCTCTGGCTGCGGCATTGGCACTTGGCGATCTTTCGGCTTATGCCACGGCCCACAGCAGGATAAATAGCCTGCCTGAATTTATGTCGCGAAGCATGTTGTTGATGGACCGTAGCCACTGGGTGCGTCGGCGAAGCTTGCGTGCGCTTTCGCGGCAGCCGGACCTCTTTGCGCGGATGCTGGCAGTCCACGTGGGCGAGATGCCGTTAAAGAAGTTTGGCGCCGGCGGAATTCTCAATCTGGGCTGGCAGATGCTGCGAGCATGAAAGTCATGAACATCGCGCAGCATACAATTGATTCGCAATATTGAGGACTTGAGATGAGTTCAACTATTCGAGCTTTTCGTCATATCGCTTTATTCATCCTGGCCGCGATGCTCGTGGCCAACGCTGCGCAGGCGCAACAAAGAACCTTCACACTTGATCCCGCCAAGAGCACTGTCAACTTCACCGTGGATTCAACGCTGCATACTGTCCACGGCGATTTTCGACTGAAGCGCGGCGCCATCCAGTTTGACAATAGTACCAGCGCGGCGTCAGGCGAGCTGGTTGTGGACTCCGCCAGTGGTGAGAGCGGCAGCGATGGTCGGGACAAGAGAATGCATAAGGACATCCTGGAGAGCCCGAAATACTCTGACATCGTCTTTACCCCGCAACGTGTGAAGGGCACCGTTACAAATGAGGGCAAATCGACGGTCGAAGTTGAAGGAACTTTAACGATGCATGGCAAGTCCAAACCGGTGACCATGTCGCTTGAGGTTCAACTGCAAAACGGTGCAGGCTCGGCCGATGGCAGCTTCAGTGTGAAATATCAGGAGTGGGGCATGAAGAATCCCAGTACATTTATCCTGCGCGTAAATGACACCGTGCATATTCATGTGCATGCCGTGGGCAAGATCACGACGGGAGCAGTCAGCTGAATTGATGCCCTAATGTGAATGCTTTTCCGTTCTCGGCGCGTGGTACTCCCATCGCAAAATAAATATACTCAAAAGAGCTATGGGTAGTTTTCTTTCCATTATTGCGGTGGGTTTCTTCCTGGGCATGCGCCACGCGACTGACCCGGACCATGTAATTGCCGTTACCACCATTGTGACGCGCCAGCGCCAGCTTACGCGGGCTGCACTTACAGGCGCATTCTGGGGCGTAGGTCACACGCTCACAATCTTTGTGGTGGGCGTCATGATCATCCTGTTCAATCTTGTCATCCCCACTCGCATTGGATTGAGCATGGAATTTTCCGTGGCGCTCATGCTAATCGTTCTGGGTATCATGAATGTTGCGGCTTTCATGCGTTCCGCATCGGCAATTTCGGCCGGAGCCAGCACTAATTCTGAGCCCGTGCATGTGCATCCACATGCGCATGGTGATTACGTTCACACGCATGCTCACGGGCATTTACCGGAAACGCATTTTCATCGCTCAGACAGCACGCCATTGGCCTTGCTCGATCGTCTCTTCGGCAAGCTCTCCTTATATCGTCCCCTAAGACCGTTTGTTGTGGGCGTGGTGCATGGACTTGCGGGTTCTGCCGCAGTGGCCCTGCTGGTCCTCGCGGCGATTCCCAATCCTCGCTGGGCGGTAGTTTACCTGCTGGTATTTGGAGCGGGCACTGTTGGCGGCATGATGTTGATCACCATGAGCATAGCTTCCGCCTTCAATTTTATGGGCAAAGGACGGCAGAGATTCTCACAGCGCCTTGGATTGGTCTCCGGCATACTCAGCCTGGCATTTGGAATGTTGCTGGTCTACCAGATTGGATTCGGCGGCGGCCTGTTTACCAGCCATCCACATTGGCTGCCCCGATAAAGTTTCCATCAAGGAATTTCCGACGCGAAGCAGTTGCGTTCGTGAGTGCTTAGAATGGAAACTTTACAGCTGCGGAGCTAGGGGCTATTGGAATCACTAAGCTCGACTCGGCAGGGGTGTATCGTCTTGGAGCACGGTGATGCCGCGCCCGCCGATTGGGAAAGCGATCAATGCCCCAATTAGCACGTTTCGCTGAGCTCATCGCTGCGAATAATGAAAGCGTTCGCCCAAACCTTTGATCATGCAATCTCAACGGATTCGCGATCAAACTGGACCATAGCCAACTTCTCTGACCCCAATCCTCTTATGAAACTATCCAACAGATGGGTGGAATAAGGATCCAGGCTGTAATCATCGAACTTGAAGGTGGTTGCTAGCGCGTCTCCGGTATTCCACTTGAATGGAACAGCCATGACCATGTTCTTAGCCAGCCAGCCGTAGGTCACTCCGGCAAGCGCATTCGAAAATTGGGCCGGTGGTAATCCGTCAATGACGTAGTCAGGAGCAACTTTCGCCGATTCAAAGCCCAGGATCTTTCCAAAATCAAGTTGATCATAGGGTGCTCGATCCGTCCTCACCCAGTTGAAATTAGAAAACCAGCGTCCCTCAAGTTCAGAGCCTGCACGCTGCAGCACCTTAAGTGGGACACGTGAAGAGAAGCCATCTTCTGAGTTGAGCAGCAAAATGGCCTTTCCTCCCGCAGCAAGATGCTTTTCCGTTGCCTCATCCATTTGCGAGGAAATGAACATTGTCCCGCCGCTTACGCTCGAATCCATCTGATACCCAGCCTGCCGCAGACCCTTACTCAATTCAGGCATGGTGCCCAGAGGATCGTGGAAATAAAGCGGAATTTCTGTTGCGGGCTGCGGCTTGGGGAAGATGTACAGATTGTAGTCATTTTCCGCCAATAGGGCTCCCTGGCGTGTACGTATCTCGAGATGCAGATGCTCTGGGCCGGCCAGTGAAAAATCCGGCGCTACGAAAGAGATCTTCTGCAGGCCCGCAACTGTGCCACTGGCAATGGCTTCAGCAATTTCAAACTGACCGCCTGCGCCTGCGTCCGTCATCCAGCGCACTCGTGTGCCTTTTAGTTCACGGCTGCTGTAATGCGAGACAAGAACTTGCAGCTCAACTTTGTCTCCGGCAATAAAACTCTGTTTCGGAGTGTCCAGCAATATCAAATCCGGCTGCTGGAGCTTCTTCAATTCCGCGGCAAAGACTTTTGGGTTACGCCACATATCCAGAAGGCCGTTTACCTCCCAGTGGATGTCTGTCATCCCGGTTACAACGTAACCCTGGATTTCGCCGTGCCGGCGCATGCTCTCGATTTCATATTTAAGAGAGATGAACTGGTGCCACTGGGTTTCTTCAGCCAGCGTATTGTAGTCGCCAAACAGAGTGTCGAAGTGGTATTGCTTAAAGCGGTCCAGCA
>DASXJO010000495.1:0-3013 GCA_036497385.1 Candidatus Angelobacter sp.
CAATGCGGCCAGCACGGCAGGCGCCCACGTCTGGCCCTTGGAGCCGAAGCCTCCGCCGACGAACAGCACAATCACGCGCACGTTGTCTTCAGGAATGCCAAACATTTTTGCCACGTAGCTGCGGCGATTGGTGACGGTTTGCGTTGTGTCATGCAGCGTGAGCTTGTCGCCCTCCCACTGCGCCATGGCGGCGTGCGTCTCCATGGGATTGTGATGGTGGATGGGCGTGATGTATGTCTCTTCTACTTTCACTTCAGCCTGTGCGAGTCCGGCATTCACGTCGCCCCAGCCCGCGTCCCCCGGTTCTCCGTTGTGTTCTCCGGGATAGGATTGCGGGAATCCGGCTTCAAAGTCGAGCTTGGCCGGCTTGGCGTCATAGCGCGTGCGGACAATCTGAGCTGCGTAATGCGCCTGCTCCAGCGTTTCCGCCACAACAACGGCGATGGGCTGGTTCTGGTAATAAACGTTCGTGTCCTGCAAGACGGTGATGCGGCGCTCGGCTCCGGGCAGGCGCAACACATTGCGAGGCGTGATCACGGCGAGCACGCCCGGAGATTTTTCGGCGGCAGCGGTATCCATGCCGGCAATCTGGCCGCTTGCGATTGTACTTGTAACCATCACGGCATAAGCAAGCTGCGGCATTTCAAATTCAGCCGTGTATTTTGCCGTACCTGTGACCTTCTGCTTGCCGTCAACGCGAGTCAGCGGCGATCCAATTACGCTCATGCCACACCTCCTGCCAGCGTGAGCGCGCGCACAATCGCGCGCCTGGCCAACTCAACTTTGTATGCGTTCTGCTGCAGCGGCTGTGCGCCCGTGAGGGCCTCATTGGTTGCGGCTTCAAATGCAGCGGCGTTTGCCTGCTTGCCGGCCAGCAGCGCTTCGGCTTCTTCTGCGCGCCAGGGTTTGTGCGCAACACCGCCCAGTGCGAGCCGCGCGCTCTTGATCGTGCCATTCTGCATTTCAAATGCGGCGGCTACAGAGACCAGAGCAAAGTCATAACTGGCGCGGTCGCGGATCTTTAAATAATGAGAGTGCGCCGCATAAGGAGACTGCGGCAGATCGATGGACAGAATCAGCTCGTCAGGTTGAAGATTGGTATCAAGCTGCGGCGTTGTTCCCGGAAGCCGATGGAAGTCCGCGATGGGGATCATGCGCTCGCCTTTTTGTCCGCGCACGCGAATGGATGCGCCAAGCGCCGCCAGCGCTACCGCCATGTCAGAGGGATGCACAGCGATGCACTGCTCGCTCGCGCCGAAGATTGCATGACGGCGATGGACTCCCTCGCGCGCTCCGCATCCAGTGCCGGGAGATCGCTTGTTGCACTTGGGAAATGCCGGGTCCATAAAGTAAGGGCAGCGCGTGCGCTGCAAGAGATTGCCGCCGTTGGTGGCCAAGTTGCGGAGCTGCGGAGAAGCGCCGGAGAGGATGGCCTGGGAGAGCAGTGGATAGTTTTTTCGGACGAGCGGATGATTTGCGGTGTCACTATTCCGCGCCAGGGCTCCCAGCCGCAGGCCTCCATCTGGAGTATGCTCAATGTCCGTCAGCGGCACGCGGTTGATATCGACCAGACGCGACGGAGTCTGCACGCCGTTTTTCATCAGATCAATCAGGTTGGTGCCGCCGGCCAGAAACTTTGCGTCTTTGCCGCCCATGATCGCGTCAATCGCAGCCTGCTCCTGCTCTGCCCGTTTGTATTCAAAAGGATTCATGTTTTGTGCCTCAGTGAAATCACTAGGTAATCAGCATCTCTCGTTATCCACGTTTCCTTTCGGCGCAATGAATTGCCAAAATTGCCAGCATTGCCAAAATCGCCGAAATTGAAAATCACCTGTCAGTCCTGATTTTTCAGATCAGTGTCATCACTGTTTATGAGTGGTAAGTCTCAGCCTTTCACGCTCTGCACAGCGGCAACGCTTCCCGGATACGCGCCACAGCGGCAGATGTTGCCGCTCATGCGCTCGCGAATTTCATTCGCGTTCAGCTCGGCTGTGCCGATTTTTCGCAGGTCAGCGGTGACATAGCTGGCGTCGCCGCGCTTGGCTTCCTGCAAGAGCGCGACAGCGGAGCAGATCTGTCCGGGCGTGCAGTAACCGCACTGAAAGCCGTCATGCTCCAAAAACGCCGCCTGCACCGGATGCAGCTGATCGCCTTGGGCCAGTCCTTCAATTGTGGTGATCTGGTCGCCTTCATGCGTCAGGGCAAGCGAAAGGCAGCTGTTGATGCGGCGGCCTTTGGCCAGAACGGTGCATGCGCCGCACTGACCGTGGTCGCAGCCTTTTTTTGTGCCGGTGAGATGCAGGTCCTCACGCAGAAGGTCTAGCAGAGTGGTGCGCGGATCAATCGTGAGTTGGTGCTGCTTGCCATTGATCGTCAATTGCAGCGGCATGGCGTCAGCCTGGGTAGCGGGCTGTTCCATTTCAATCACGGTGACGCCACTGCCGTGAATGGGAAAGCCCATGACCGCACCTCCGGTGAGAACGCCGGCAGTAGCAACAAATTGCCGCCGGCTCATGGACCACGGATAAATGGGGCGCTGCTGCTCTGCCGCAGCCAGTTGCGGCTGCATGTTTTTATGTACTCTCTCTGCTATATCCGGGTCAGGGAGTTTGGAATCCACCATTCCTCCTCGTGCGCAGGTACTTTGCAACCTTTTTTTGATGCAGGGCGACTACGCCGTGATGACAGCCGCATTCTTAAGATTGGTTAATGGGTCAAGGCACGAGGGGCCGCTCTTTCCGTCCCCTTCGTGCCTAGATTTTGGATGATGCCGGCGCGTCCTTATGCCGTTTTTTGTTGTGCCATGCTGGCAAAGAACTGCTGGGTGCGCTCACGCATCTCCGCCGGGCTCAGGTCTTCTTTGTGTGTGGCAATGCCCCAGCTATAGCCAAATGGGTCCATAAGGCTGCCATAGCGGTCACCCCAGAACTGGTCGGCCACCGGCATGGATTCTTTGGCGCCCGCCGCAATGGCCTGGTTGAAAGTTTCGTCCGCATTGGGGACGTACACGTTC
>DASXJO010000496.1:0-3928 GCA_036497385.1 Candidatus Angelobacter sp.
TGCCAAGCCAAAACTGTTCAGCTGTGCAAATGCTTCCACCACCCGATCTGTGGGCTTCTGTAACTTAAGCCATCCCACTAACTCCTTTACGCCATCAGCAAATTGGACCTGCGGCTTGTAGCGCAAGTATGTTTTTGCGGCGGAAATGTCCGCAAAACAGTGGCGAATATCACCTGCTCTGTACTTGTCTGTAAGCTCGCACCCAATGCTGGTATCCAGGGCGCGTCCAAGTACCCTCGCAACCTCGGAAATAGAAATCGCCTGCCCAGAACCGATGTTCAACGCCCTGCTGTCACCGCCTGAATGCTCCATTGCCAGAATGTTGGCCCCCACTACATCCTTCACGCTTACGAAATCGCGCAGCTGGTTGCCATCCTCAAAAACCAGAGGTGGATTACCATTTAACAGCCGGGACGCGAAAATTGCAGCAACCCCCGTATAAGGATTCGATAGTGCCTGCCGGGGACCGTAGATGTTGAAGTACCGCAATGCGACGACCGGTAAGTTATAGGTCCTGCCAAACAGGAGAGACATCTCCTCCTGGTCCTTTTTTGAGAGCGCGTAAATCGAGCTGCACTGAAGGGATTTTGATTCGTCTGTTGGAATTGGCTCCAACTGGCTCCCACAGCGCGAACACACCATCTCCCATTCTTTAGTCTGGAGCTGCTGAGCGGGGCGCAGAGGCGGTGTCACCGTCCCGCAGTTTACGCAGGAGTATTTCCCCTCGCCATAGATTGACATGGAGGAGGCAATCACCAATTTTTGCACTTTACTCTGTCGGCCTAACAAGGCTTGCAGCAGCACTGCCGTGCCCAGCGTATTGGTGCCTACATAACGTGAAATTTCATACATTGATTGCCCCACGCCGACCACGGCAGCCAGATGAAATACCACGTCAATCCCTTTCAGGGCTTTCGCGACGGCGGAAGGATCTTGTACATCGCCGCGCAGCAATTCAGCTTCAGGGTTCAGGTAATCGGGAATTGTATTGCCATGGACCTGAGGATCGAGATTATCCAGCACTCGTACATTGTGGCCGTGTGCCACCAACGCATCTACTAAATGTGATCCAACAAAACCACACCCACCAGTGACAAGCACGTTTTTAGCCACTGCTCTTAACCTCACATGAGAAGATCAATTCTTTTCTGACAAAACATCCCCGGAGATGAAACATTCCAGGGCGCGTAAACGAAAACGCCGGCGCAGAGTAATTCGTCAGGTACTATTCAGCGCAAAATCATGGCTCTTGCGCGTCTCACTCTATAACCTACTTACCAATCTGAAGGGTTAGAAGACTGCGAAAGGTACAATGATGTCCTCTGGCCAACGTCAATTTCTGCCACAGATAAAAAGTCGCACAGGGCTTGTGCAGAACCAAAACATTTGGGCAATTTCTTGCAGCAAAATTTATACGAAATTGTTTGTAGGTTCGGGTGCGATTGGCGAGGGATTCAGATTGGTTTATAAATACTATCCAATACTTCAGCCACTCGAACCAGCTCGTCATTTCTGAGATCGAAGCGCTTATTTGCTTGTAAGTGCTTTACCCACTCCAGGGCGGCGCGTCCAGGCCAGTTGTCCGGAGGAGAAACAAGGGGAATGCGCTTTGTTCCTTCATAGCGCTCTGCCACAAAATCGTAAAAAGACCCGTTTACGTTGTGAAAAGCCGCGCCTCCACGGCTGCCAAAAAAATCGGCGGAGATGATGCAGTCTTGTCCCACAGAAAGCCGCCAGGAGCATTGCATATTGAGCGTAACGCCGGAATCCGTGTCGATTTGAGCAGTTGCATAGTCTTCGACGGCATTGGATTGGCGATCCAACTGCCGTCCTTGCGAGTAAAGCCTGCTGTTCACGTTAAGTACTTTTGGGAAGCCGAGAATCCAGAGCGCCGCATCGATCAAATGGATCCCGAGATCCATCACACAGCCACCGCCGGAGCGCGAACGATCATAAAACCATTCCTTATCCGGGCCATAGGCGTTGTGAAACACAAGATTCGCTGCATAGATGTCTCCAATCTCGCCTGAGGAAATCACTGAGTGAATGGCCTGCAATGCCATGGTGAACCGATAGGCCAGATCAATGCCCAGCAAACGGTCGGCTTTTCTTGCTGCTTCCACCACGGAACGTGTCTCATTTGCGTTCCGGCCAAGCGGCTTCTGGCAGAAGACGGGCAATCCACGTTCCAAGGCTCGCAATGACTGCTCGGCATGCTGCGCGCTCGGGGTGGCAATGATCACTCCGTCAATGTCCGCGCTAAGAAGCTCATCATAGCTGCTGACTGTTTGTGCTGCGGCAGCCAGAGCGAGACTCTGCTGCAAAATTTCCGGGGAAGTGTCGCAAATTACGGCGATCTCGGCCAGACCGCTCTGCGCGATTACCTCAAGACGGTTCCTGCCAATCCAGCCAACGCCGAGAAAACCCAGACGAGGCATGCGTTTTTTTCGAGATGATGTGTGCTCTGTTGTCGTGGTAAGTGTCTCACCCATAGTTAACGTTGCTTTCAAGAATCCGTCCGGACGAGAAAGGGTAGCCTCGAAGGCATCCGGTAAGGCCGTCAGCGGAAAAGAGTGAGTGCAGAGCGTACGCGGATCGAACAAGCCCGCCTCAGCAGCTTCCACGGCTTGATGCATGCCCTGAATATAAACTTTTTCGTCGCGTTCATGAGCATTTACCACATCCAGCCCGCGCCAGTTCCACAGTTGCATGTTGACTTGGCGGGGGCCGTCTTGATGATATCCGGCAATGATTAACCTCGCGCGAGTACCAGTCAGCTCTGCGGCAAGATCAAGCGGCCACTGCTTCCCGGTAGCTTCAATCACTCGTTCACACATTTTGCCGCCGGTTAGTTGCTGGACCCGTTCAATCACTTTGTAATGGTCATCCATTACTACCAGTTCTTTTGCTCCCATTTCCTGCGCAAGCTGGAGCGCAAAGTGTCGGCGTGAAATGGCAATTACATGCGCTTTGGCCCTGGAAGCTAGAGACGTCAAGATCGCGCCAAGAAATCCAATGCCGACAATTGCCACCGTTTGACCAGCCTGTATCTGGCTGCGCTCAAAAATGTTCATCGCACACGCAAAGGCTTCGCCGGGAAAGGGGAGAGAAGCAAGGGAAGATGGCAAAACGACCAGCGATGAGGCTGGAACTAAATCGTACTCGGCATAAGAGTGGGACCCCAAGAGCGCTACTCGATCGCCTTCCCTGATTCCTGCCACATCAGCACCCACGGCATCCACATGGCCCCAGCCTTCATGTCCAAGAGCGCCCGGATCTGTGGGATATTGCGACCACGGCATCCCTTCCCACATGGCCAGATTGGAAGCGCACACTCCACAGCCTTGAAGCTGTACACGTACTTCGCCACGTGAGGGGCTGGGTTGGCGAACCTCTCGCACCTCAAGCTTTCGCGGTCCAGTGAGTACTGCCGCCTGCATCAGCTTTCCAGTTTTATTCACTGACATTGATGTCGTGTGATGTCCAAGTAGCACCAAGGATAGATGCCGAAAACAGAGTTGTAGTCAGATGCGTCAAGTTGCGCCACCATGTTTTGCGCCAATTTGGGTGTTCCAAGGCATCTACTTACCTCAATTGTTCCTCTAAGTTCTTGATTGCACAGACTTCTGCGCTTGGCGCATGATTCCGCTGGAAAGATTGTTATGAAAATCGTGATATTAGGGCTTTCGATCTCATCCGCTTGGGGCAACGGTCATGCGACCACCTACCGGGCGCTTTGCAAGGCCCTGCACAATCGCAAACACGATATCGTTTTTTTTGAACGCAACGTTGAGTGGTACGAGCAAAACCGGGATTTGCCGGATCCTCAGTATTGCACTCTGAAATTATTTGAAACGTGGAAAGAAATCCTGCCTGCCGTCCGCAGGAGCTTGAGAGCAGCTGACGTCGTTATCGTTGGCTCATATTT
>DASXJO010000497.1:0-11350 GCA_036497385.1 Candidatus Angelobacter sp.
CCGTTTCCGCGCTTAGTTTTCAACAAATATAAACTTCCCATTCACAAGCCGTTAACAGGCACAGCCTAGGATCGGTCTTGGCTTCTTTGTCGATCACAATTTCGGGCTCCCAGGAGGCTTTATGAGAATCCTCACCGCCTATTCGTTCATCAAGCAACTTGCCGCGAAGCTGGAGGAAAAACTTGCCATTCGCATCCTATGCTTGTTTGTGCGATAGAGTAAGCACTAGCGGCTATCCGCATTCAACACACACTTCACTCATTTGAAAAATTGACTCATTTTTTAATGCGTTTTTTCGATGTGTCGCACCTACGGCGCTCAAATTTGATGATCGCCTACCCACCCTTCCGGCTTCGCATTCGCTCGCCTCAGGGTGGGCTAACTTCTGGTCGCGCCTAGCGGCGCTTGGACCACGATAGATCGCAATACTGTCGCTCGGTCCATAACAGTCGAGCGCCGATTACGACGTTACTTGCACCAGAACACTCTTCGAACCAGAAAATAACCGCAAAATATCAGAACACTTTCCGTTCTCCAGCAGTCATTTCGTTCAGGAAGGGAAAATGGCGGGGCAGGCAATTTTGGGAGGGACGGTTCTGAAATCAGCGATGGCCACGGAAGCTGAAGCGCCGACAGTTGAAAGGCTGGTGGCTGATTATTCCCGAATGGTCTTTCGCATCGCCTACTCCATTCTGCGCAATCATCATGACGCGGAAGATGCAGCGCAGGAATGCTTTCTGCGGGTATGGAAACACAAGGACCGTTTGCACGACGTTCAAAATGCCAAGACATGGCTGGCGCGGATCGCCTGGACCACGGCGCTGGACAAACGGCGCTCGGGCCGCAAGATGCTTTCGTTGGATGATGGCGATCCAGGCGCGGAGTTGCTGGATTCACTTTCTGATTCAAGCCCTGCCGCAGATGAGCAGCTTGTGAATCGGCAAGAGCAGCAGCTATTGCAGAGGTTGATCGCCGCGCTGCCGGAAGATTTGGCTCAGACACTGGAGTTATCGACCGTGCAGGAGCTGAACTCGGCAGAAATTGCCGACGTAATGAAGATACCGGAAGGCTCGGTGCGGACGCGGTTGTTCCGCGCGCGCAAGCAGCTCAAAGAAAAATTGGCGGTCCTGCTGGAAGGGGGGAAACATGGCTGACCAGAAAAAAAATAAGCAGATGCAGATCGACGAAGTGCTGGACTCGCTGCTGGCCAACTATTCGTCAGTGGAGCCGAGACCCGGACTGGAAACCCGGATACTCGCGAACCTGCGAGATGCAGAAGAAAAGGACACAGCCCATGGATGGTGGAATTTCAAATGGCTTTGGGCAGGAGCGGTTGCGGCTGCAATTATCGTTGCGGCAGTGCTGATCGGTGGACGGCATCGCATTGAGCCGCCGACACACGTGATCGTTAAGACCAGTCCATCGGTTCCCCAACAAGAGATTCAGCCCCACGCACCGATTGCGCCAAAGGAAACGGTTCGGATTTATCGGCGCAAACCGCGAGCGACAAAGCAGCCGCAGAATGCGGCTCTGGCACTGAGTCAGCGACCGGCGAATTTCCCTACCCCAGTCCCTTTGTCAGAACAGGAAAGAATGATGTTTAGCTATCTGGAGAATACGCCGCAAGAAATCATCGTTGCGCAGCTCCCACGGAATAATGATCAAAAAGAATCCGAAGAATTCTGGGCTGATCGTGAGCCATCGTCAGGAACGCGCCGCTCAATAACCAATCGATAAGGAGAGAAGCAATGAAGAAATTGTTAATGCTGATGATCGTATTCCTTGTGGCCTGCTCACTGGCCGCGCAAGAAGACACCAAGAAAAAGCAAGAGACGCCCGATAACGGTGCGATTGTCAAAAAAGCAGCCGTGCCTACGTACAAAATGGCGTTCAGTATTTACGAGCTGCAGGACGGAAAGAAGATCAATGAGCGCGACTATAGCCTGCTGGTAGAAGCCAATGAGCGTGGCGCAAACACGCTCAAGATCGGCACCAAAGTGCCGATAGATACTGGCAAGGACTCCTACACCTATACTGACGTGGGGTTTGAGCTGCGGTGTTCGGCGGGCGAGACTGTGAATAACAAGCTGGAGGTGAGCGTCGATATCAGCGTTAGCAATTTTGCCATCCCGGGACAGAATACGGACCCTCGAGCGGGGGAAAGCAGGCCAGTGCTGCGCGCCGTCACGCAACGTATCAGCGCAGTCGTGAATCCCGGCAAGCCCCAGATACTTACCAGCATGGACGACGTGAACAGCACCAAGCGCATGCAGGTGGAACTTACGGCCACGAAGGTGGATTGATTAAATCGCAAAGCAAAATCTCACCACGGAGGTACCAACCCCATCAAGCCCAAAAAGGGCTTGGTGGGGACCCTGTGCGCGGAGATGCGCAGAACGTCCGTGATCAGAGCTACTTGATTCCAGCAAGCAGTTCGTACGACCGCAGGCGCGCAGAATGATCATAGATAGCGGAGGCGACCATCAACTCGTCGGCGCCGGTTTGCTGAATGAACTTTTCCAATCCGGCGCGAACGGTTTGTGGTGATCCGACAAACGAGCAGGCCAGCATGTTGGAAACCTGCGCTTTTTCCATGGGCGACCAATAGGACTCAATGTCGGCGATGGGCGGCGCAAGTTGGCGGCGGGTGCCGCGGACCGCATTGGTGAAAGCCTGCTGTGCGGAGGTAAAAAGACGTTGCGCTTCGGCGTCGGTATCGGCGGCAATTACATTTATTCCGACCATGGCATATGGCCGCTCAAGCTGTGCGGACGGCTGGAATTTTCTGCGGTAAGCCTGGAGCGCGAGCATAAGAGCGTCGGGAGCGAAGTGAGACGCGAAGGCATAAGGCAGGCCGAAGTCGGCGGCAAGCTGCGCGCCAAAGAGACTGGAGCCGAGAATCCAGATGGGGACATTGGTGCCGGTGCCGGGAACAGCCTGGACCGTCTGCCCGGGTTGCAGCGGACCGAGAAACGCCTGGAGTTCACGGACGTCATCGGGGAAGCTATCGGCGCTGGTGGGATCGCGGCGAAGAGCGCGCAACGTGCGTTGATCCGTCCCGGGAGCGCGGCCAAGACCGAGGTCAATGCGTCCGGGATACAGCGATTCAAGCGTGCCAAACTGTTCGGCAATCACGACAGGCGAGTGATTTGGGAGCATGATTCCGCCTGCGCCCACGCGGATGGTCTTGGTGCCTCCGGCAACATATCCGATGACGACCGAAGTAGCGGCGCTGGCAATTCCGACCATGTTGTGGTGCTCGGCCAGCCAGAAACGGCGATAACCCCAACGCTCAACGTGTTGAGCCAGATCAAGAGAATGATGCAAGGCATCCGCCGGGGTGGATCCCTGCGCGACGAAGGCGAGATCAAGAACGGAAAAAGGGACCAAAAAGATTCCTTGTGTGATTCATCAAATACTGATGCTGCCGAGCCTACTTGAGGTTCACAACTTAAAACAGTGCGGGGCCTTGTGAATCAATCTGGGCAAATCAATCTGGCGAATCAATCTGGCGCATTCGCTCATTTATTTCTGGCTGTAATGGCGCGCAGATCCGATCCCGGTGACGAGGTGGTCTAAAAGATGATACTGGCGGTGAACGTCCCAGAATTTGCCGGTATACTTCAGCGCGAAGGGAAAGGCAGCGCCGGTAGCAAGGCCAACAATAATCGATTCAATATTCGCCGCGCTGGAAGCGGAACTCGGAGTAAAGGTTTGATCAATTACGGTTTTGCACAGCACGCCACGATCGCCCGGCGGGTCTTCGCCGTCCCACTTTCCGGCTGCGCAGGAGAGCGCCATCTCCGTAATCTGGCCGGCTTCCAGTTCCCGAATCAGTTTGGGATCTTTCAATTTCAACTGCCAGCTTTTCGCAGACTCAATGGCTGCTTTGGCATCGCTAAACTCTTCAACTTTTTTCACCCACTCAATGCTCGCGGCAATGGCCGTGTTGTACGCCATCTGTTGATGAGCAAGCGCCGAGGCCTCGTCCTGTTCGTGGGCCGGCACCGCACCTGCATTGTGATACTTGGCCTGGGAGACGAGTGGCTGGCCCGCGGTTTCATATTCTCTATAGAGGAGGCGGGAATTATCGTGGTTCATGTGCGTGTGAGTATTCACGGCGCCCGCCACAGGCGGATAAATGCCGGTCTTCACCTGAAAGGGCCACTTGTCCGGATCGCCCGCCTGGCCGCGAAACTCAAACCATGTGGGCGCGCGAAATTCACCAGAAGGAAGACGGACGAGCTTGACCGCCGTGTTATTGAAATCATGATGAATCCAGTCGGAATGGCTGTAGAAATCCTGGATGGCATGGAGGGACGCGCCAAGGGCGATCAGCGTCATTGTCTTGCGGGTGCGCTCGTCAGCATTGGTCTGCTTGATGTAGCCGCCTATCACCCACTGTGTATTTGTTAGCAGGCGATTGAATAGAGCATCGAATTTAGAATTGCGGTCCAATTCACCATTAAGATTGTCAAAGTGCAGAAAAATAGCGGCATCGCGGTCCTGCGCGCTTTTCGCCAGATATTGATTGAGCGCGTTAAGCCCCTTGCCGTGGAGAGTGTTTCCGGCAAAGTCGGATACAGGCCCGAAGAAGTCCGGAGAAAAGTTGCCGAGTTGCATGATCTTGCGCGAGTCTTCACTAAACCCGAATGCGTCACCCACTTTGCGCGTGGCTTCAGAATGCCAGTAGCTATCAAAACCGGAAGCGGGCGAGGCGAGAACCGCCAGAAGCATCGACACAGCAACAAGTTTGCGAAACATGTTTCAATCCCCAGCGGATAGGTTAGAACAACATCAAGATGGATTGCCAACTGCACACAAGAAACAGCTCGCATTGGATCCAAAATATCAGTTGAAACAGAGACAAGATGTGCCGCGTTTCATGCGGAGGTCCATGGAAGTGACCGCGTCGGAGCATTAAGGTAAGGGTAAGCCGGATGTGCTACACTATTCTTTTCAAGCACATACCGTCTAAAAAAGCATGCTCCTTTCCAAAGAATATGTCGGGTATTTAGCCCGCCAGGTAACCCAAAAACTTATTGCCGGCGACTTTATTGAAACCAAGAATGTCCCGGCAGTTTCAGCTGCGCTGAACAATGCGCTGCTGGAAGAGCTGCAACTTGAAGATCGCATCAATGACGAGGTCCGTCTGATCCTGGAGCAGTACCAGGATGAAATGCAGCGCGCAGGCGCCAGCTATCAGGAGATGTTCAAGAAAGTTAAAGGCGAACTGGTGCGCAAGTATAAGGCGGTGCTGTGAGACTTTCTCGCGACAAGGTCAACCGGCTTGCTCACAGCGTGGCTGACGCGCTGGCTACGCTGGACGACGTCGAGTTCATTGAAGATCCGAATACCATCCGCATGGAAGCGCGCCGCATTTTGGAGGAGCTACTCACAGCGGAAGCGAAGATCGATGTGGCTGCGCGCGCAAAGATCGAAAGCCAGAAGCGGACCATCGCGGAAGGCACGCAGGAATGGGACATCCTCTACCGCAAGTACTACAACGAAGAAGTTAAAAAGCTGGGAATTTAGAGATCAAACTTCAGTAGCCGGCCAGCCGGCGTTCCTGTGACGACATTTGCGCCCACAGTTGGTCCATATTTTTTTGTATCCACATATTTGCGGGCTCAAGCTCATGGGCTGAGTTAAACCATCTGTAGGCCATCACGCGGTCCTGCTTCACACAGAGGCCGCTGGAATAAAGAGCCGCCATCTGTATGGCAGCGCCGGGATCGCTTTTGTCCGTGGCCGCGCGCAGATAAAGCATGCCCTGTTCGCAATTCTGCTGTACGCCGCCCGTTCCGCGAATGAATTGCTGGGCCCGCACCAGGGCAGCACTCGGCTTATAGTCAGGGATACGCGCTTCTTCTGCCCCTTTTCTGTCGGCATCCGGCAAAGCTTTTTCAGTGGTGGGCTTTGCTGAGGTCGTACCTTCGTCCGAGCTACGAGCCAATGGGCTGGGTGTTGTGGTTTCCAGCGCTGTAGGCTCGGTCTTGGGGGGCTCGGGTTCAGCAGCCGGCGGTTTGACTTCGGAAGCCTGCGGTTTGACGTCAGAAGCCGTGCCGGTTGTGGCAGTATTGGTTCCGCTGGCTGCGGTTTTAGGCGCGTCCGTAACAGCGGGTCCCACTGGATCAGAAGGTTGATGGTTTCCCTGGGGAGCGTTGGCGGGAGTTGAGGGATCTGATTTTGCCGGCGTTTGCGGTTTAGGGCTGGCTTTGAAACTGGATCGCCACTGCATAAACAGCAGGCCCAGAATTGCGGCGAGCACGACGAGAAGGAGCACTTTCCTTAAGCCGCTGCCGGAAGGTTGGTCTTCCAGGAGATATTCGACGTCACCACTGTTGTCGGGTTGAGAATTCAGGCCCAGAAAAGAGGGACCACTAATGCGACCGCCGTTTCCTTGCTCTTGGCGAACTGCTTGCTCTTGGCGAATCGCATCGTTGGACACGGATTCGGCACGCACGGCTCCACCGCGTGGAGGTTCGTTGCGGAAAATGGCTGGTTCCTCGCGGCGAGAAAGCGCGACAGGCGCTTCATCGGATTTCTCCGCCAAGGCAACCACCTGCGCACCTGACTTGCGCTTTACATCCGGAGGCGGCAGTTGCGCATTTGCGATAGCAGCTGCGCGGGAAGCATCGCTGGAACCGCGGCGTTCTTCCGTGCGCCGCTCTATGCGAGTACCGCACATGCCGCAGAACTTCATGCCCGGCTCATTCACGTGGCCGCACCCCGCGCATTTTGTGCTGCCGGCCTGGTGCGTCCTTCGCTCCACTTGCCGCCTTTCCATGCGGACACCGCAAGTGCCACAAAACTTGTATTCCGGACGATTCTCAGTCCCACAGAAGGTACAAAGCATGAGAGCCCTTTTTTCCTCTTTAACTGCCGTCGACACACATCTCCAAAAACAGCAGCTCAGCTATTTATAGGATGATATCTGGAACCGATAAGCTGTAAGCCGAAATTTTTCTTTGGATTCAGAGAGAAAGCGGGCCTTAGTACTCTCTGGCTGTGCCAGCTTGCGAATGCTTTCTCACACAGAAGGACCACGCGGCAAGCCGAGTCAGGGATAATCGAGCTTTAAAATAATGGAAGCTTAAGAATGATGTTTGCAGAAGAAATAGCGCAGGCAGCCAAGCAGTCCGCCGCTGAAGCCGGCTTTGATCTGGCGGGAATTGCGCCTGTCCGCAAAGAGGATATGCCGGAGCTTGGGGCATTCATCGAGTGGGTGGATGCTGGCCGTGCCGGAGAAATGAAGTACCTGGAATCGCGAACGGAATCCGGCGAGCTTCGACGCGCCTCTGCCACTAACGCCGCGCCTTGGGTGCGTTCCATGATCGTCTGCGCTCTCAATTACAGCGCTGATAAGCCTTACTCGATCGAGGCAAGTGACCCTGAACGAGGCTGGATCTCACGCTATGCCTGGGGAACAAAGGATTATCATGACGCGCTTCTTCCGCGCCTGCGACAGGTTGAAGCGGCCATCAAACAAGTTGCCGCTGCACAAAACCTTGCCGTCGACACCCGCAGCTACGTTGATACAGGTCCTATTCTGGAACGCGTTTATGCCAAATACGCCGGCATTGGATGGATTGGCAAGAACACCTGCATCATCCACCAGAAAATGGGATCATGGCTGTTTCTGGGGGTGATTCTCACCTCGCTGGAACTGCCTGCCGACACTGCGGCCGCCGACCGTTGCGGCAGCTGCACCCGCTGCATCGACGCGTGTCCCACGCATGCTATTGTGGCGCCGGGCAAGCTGGACGCGCGGCTATGCATCGCTTATCTCACCATTGAAAAGCGCGGCAGCGTGCCGGAAGAACTGAGGCCGCAGATGGGGCATCACATCTTTGGCTGCGACATCTGCCAGGATGTCTGCCCGTGGAACAACAAATCCGGCAATGCGCCGCCAACTTCCCTGCCGGAATTTCAACCCCAGGAACGGCTTTTCCATCCTGACTTGCGCTGGCTCGCGCAGATGGACGAAGAAACATACCGTAAGACGTTTCGCGGCTCGCCGGTAAAGCGGGCCAAATATTCCGGGCTGAAGCGTAATGTGGCCATCGCCATGGGCAACAGCGGCAACAAGAATTTCATACCGGATTTACAAAAATTGGCCGAGGAACCCGATACGGTGGTGGCGGAACATGCGGCATGGGCCCTCAAGAAGCTTGCCGACGAATCGCGCTAAGCAAGCCCGGAAAAAGGAACATTGTGTTAAGGTTTTCATCAGCCATGTCCCAGAACAAACAGCATCCCTGGACCCTTCCTCGAGCGCATTCGCGTTATCTTTTGGATTTGCGAATCGTGGTCCGGGCAAAAGCAACATTCATGGGACGGACAAAGGACATCGCCGAAGGCGGCTTGGGCGCAACCATCCCCAGCGACATTGATATTGGGGAAATTGTTGAACTGGAGCTGCAGCTTCCCGATGAGAAAGAAACCTTGAAGCTCAAAGCCGAGGTTCGCTACCGTCACGGTTTCCAATACGGATTCAAGTACATACAGGCCACGGAGCAGCAGAAAGAAATGATCCGGCGCACCACGCGCAATCTGAGTCTGGCCTAGTCACCAAGATCGAATTTTTCCAGGCTTTCTGCAGGACCAAAATTGCTATTACTGTGATCGATATCACAGCCGAATGTGAGCCGATCCCTGAGAATAGTTTTGCGATGAACGCTCAGGGCAAAATGGCAGCCGCTCCAGCAGAAAAGGTTCTGGTATTTCCTGCTCATTCCCAGCCCAATATTCGGCTGCTGCTTCCCCGGGAACATGGCACTTGGGGACTCTTATTGTTTCCACTGATCAGCGGCGCAATCGTGGGATACGTCGCCACTCCGAATGCATCGCTGAAAGCGGCTCTTTGGTTCTTATTGACCGCACTCTCAGCATTTTTGATCTATCAACCTTTGGAAGCCGTTTTGGGATTTTCCCTCATAAAAACTCGTTCGCAGCGGCAGCAGCGCGTCGCAATAATATCGGTGATCGCGTTAGCGATGATCGCTACTGCCGGAGTTTTGGAGCTTTTCCATTTGCACCGTGGGCTGGTCGTGGTCTTTGGTCTGGCAGCTTTGGCGTGTTTTTGTGTACGCCTGCTGCTCGGCAGTTCCCGCGGGATGCGAGTTCCCAGGCAGTTAATCGGTGCGCTGGGACTCAGTTCCACTGCCGCTGGAGCATATTACGCCGCTAGCGGACGGATTGACCGGACAAGTATTCTACTGTGGCTTGCGTCATGTTTTTTTGCCGTAGCTCAAATTGAATACGTACATCTGCGCATTAGCACAGCGCAGGTGAGATCACGCCGTCAGAAACTACGCAGCAGCCTGTCGGTGTGCTTCCTGCACTTACTGATGATTGCCACATTCACTACTGCGGCATTCGTCGGATTAGCACCGCCCCTGTTGGCGGTTGCTTCCGTTCCATCGATCATCCGCCTTGGCATATGGTTGGCCAGGCCGTGGCGGCCCCTGGGCATTCACATTGTTGGCTTCAGTGAACTGCTGCAAGGCCTGATCTTCAACATCCTGCTCGTCGGCGCTTTTGTTGTTCGCATTTAAGCATTCAAGGCGTTATAAAAAGCACTCGAATCGACAAAACATCCCTCCTCCCATGTTGGCTTTCTAGTAATCCTCAAACTACATAGCCCACCCGGGGGGTGATGGTTTTGTTGCAAACAAAAGAGAAACCCAATTCGACCGGACGGTCACCGGACGGTCGAAGTCCCTTTTCGGCCTTTTTCCCGTCCTCAAACCGCCTCAATCCATCGAATTCGGCAGGCTCTCTGTTAACTAGATGTTCAACACCAGAATATGCCGCCAAATTCAATCTGCACGCACTTCTGCATAGACCAATCTCACTTATTTCGATTCGTAGTGGGGTCATTTTGGAAAATCGATTCCACGCCCTACTATCCACGCCCTACTTAAGACTCGTCATCCTGAGGTCCGTAAGCGAACAAGCGCTTTCTTCAGCTTGTGAGCACCGGGGCCGGCAAAGCGCGCCGCTTTTGCGCGTTTTGGGGTGGAAGTAGGACCGAAGGACCTTTTGTTTTCCTAAGTTTTCAAAGAGCTTGCTTCGCACCGCCCTGGGGCGGAAGCACGCAAAACGAACTCAATCTTTTATTCTGCGATTTGCGAATTCATCATAGCTCCACCGCGCGCGAATTTCACGCGCGAAGTAGTTCATCAGCACAGGACATGTCTTTTGCGACCCTCTGCCTGACATAGTTCAGTGTCCACTTGGACATCACTAATCACATCCAGAACTCAATCTCGACAAAGTCACCTCGGCCTAGAAGTTTGGGCAAAAAATTCAACCCTGTCTTCCTGAGCGCCGCGCGAGTTCCGGCAAAGCCGGGATGAGCGCAAGTCGAAGGATCCCGGGGATATGTCCTCTGCCATACAGATTCAGGGCGTTCTCTTAAATATTTTTTGCTGCTCCAGCATTTTCCTGAACCCGCCGGAAATAAATCGTCTCTTCGTCCCACCCACACGCACATCCGTCCCACCTGGCTCACATTCTTGAGGCAACACAGTCAATAGACTTGCTGCGCGCACTTTCCTCCTCAGGAGATCACGTGACCACCAAGCACAATCTGCTGGTACGCCTTACCGTCTTGTCTTTCGCTGGCCTTCTTCTCATCGCGAGCATCAAAGCGTCAGCACAAGACGCTGCTGCGCAAACCAAAACTGAAATCGACCGTTTGCAGCAATCACTGAAAGCGCAGCCCATTCAAAACCCTGATCTCGCTGACCTTCGCAAAGAAATTGAACAGCGGCTCAAGGACGCCGACTCCGCCTGCTCTGCCGGGCGATTGTATTTGAGCCTGGAAGATCTGGGCCAGGCTGAAGACTATTTTCACGCCGTAAGAACTATCGAAGCGAATGCTGACGCCATCAAGGACAACCTGCCGGCCTTTGAAGCCGAATGGGGCAAAGCCAACCTGGAATATGCCGCGTTGGATAAACAAGCGCGCCAGCGGACTTGGGACCGCTTTCCTGCGGCGGTCCGCGCACTCTCAGAATCTGCGCAAGGCCGTACGATTCCTTTACTGGAAGGCAGCCGCGGGTTTGCCACAGCAACCAAGCCACAAGATGGCCTGGCCTATATGGGCGAAGCCAAAGGAGAAGCGGCATACGCGAACTTTCTCTATGGCCTGAGCATTGCGCGGAAGGGCTCCCCCTTTCCGCTGCGTTCCGTGCTGCCTGAGTTGGAAGCGCTTCAGGAAAAGACGAACGCCGCCTTCCAGCCGCCTCGTTCCATTGATATGCATCCGCGCTTCATCAACCTCAACGCCACGCTAAAGTTCGCCCGGGAATTAGACGGGTCGCAGTCGTATGCCGGCGCG
>DASXJO010000498.1:0-20604 GCA_036497385.1 Candidatus Angelobacter sp.
CTGGGATTGAGCGAGCTGCGAGTGGAATTGCAAAGACGGTTGCCGGAATACATGGTGCCCTCGGCGATGATGAGGCTGGAGAGTTTACCGCTTTCACCCAACGGCAAGCTGGACCGCAAGGCCCTTCCCACTCCCGACGCCAACCAGTTACAACTTGACCAGCCTTATGACGCGCCGCGTGACACCGTAGAAATCGAACTCTGCCGCATGTGGGAAGAAGCTTTGCGGGTGCCAGGCATTGGCATCCATCAAAACTTTTTTGACCTCGGCGGATATTCACTGATGGCAGTATCGCTGGTCAATAAGATACGGCAGCGCTTCTCAGTGAGAATATCGGTCGCCACCATCTTTGAAGCACCCACAGTGGCCCAGTTGGCAACTCGCGTACGCGACACTGCAGAGCATAAGCACCGCTTATTGCTGCCATACCGAACCAAAGGCACACGCCCTCCATTCTTTTGTGTACATGCCGCAAGCGGCACTGTGCTCGCTTACGCTCCACTCGCGCGTCATCTCTCCGGCGACCAGCCCTTCTATGGAATACAGGCGCAGGGTGTTGAGGGAGAAGCCGAACCGCTCACTACGGTGCATGAAATGGCAGCGCGTTATCTTCCTGAAGTGCGGGCCACACAACCACACGGGCCTTACACGTTGGGAGGCTGGTCTTTGGGAGGGCACATCGCCCTTGAAATGGCGCGCACGCTGGTAGCTGAGGGAGAAACCGTCTCCCTGGTTGCGCTGTTTGATGCCATTGTCCCGCTGGGTTTTGACTGGGAAGCCAGGCACGGTGCGCGTGACGCGAGGCTTATTCTGGCGGCGCTTCTCGGGCGGCTGAGTGAAGCGGACCCGCCGCCAAATCTGAATCAACTCTCAACGGATGAGCAACTCGAACTGGTCATCGAAGCTGGACGGAAACTTGGCCGTGTGCCGCCGGACTTTGGCATTGACGAGGTGCGTACCCAGCTTCGCGTTCTGAATATTAACCTGAACGCCGATCTGCAATACCGGCCGGAGCCGTATTCAGGCCGCGTCGTCCTCTTTCGTGCCACCAATGCCATTGGATCTCCATCTCATGACCCCGATGGCGGATGGCGTGAATTTGTTCCGGCGCTGGAAACATGCCTTTTGCCCGGTGATCATTATTCGATGTTGCTGGACCCTGAAAATGCTATGGTTGCGGCGCGCGAATTGGATGCACGTCTCGCTCAGGCAGCAGAGGCTTTGCAGGGCAAAGCCTGTAATGCGGCCATGAGCAACTTATGAGCACTATGTCCGAGCGCCTGCGCTCGCTTACGCCGGAACAGCGTGCGCTGTTTGAGTTGCGCCTGCGCGCCCGCAATCATGCGCAGACACACTCAATTCCGGTAAGCACGCGTTCCGCAGGCGCGCCTCTGCCGCTTTCTTTCGCCCAGCAGCGTCTGTGGTTCCTGCACCGCCTGCAGCCAGAGAGCCCTCTTTATAACATTTTCCTGGCAGTACGCCTGACAGGGCCATTGGAGATAACGGCCTTGGAGCGCGCACTCACTGAAATTGTTCACCGCCATGAAGTATTGCGCACCACTTTCAGCCAGGTTGAAGGTGGGCCTGTACAGAGCATTAATGAGAAGGCAAATATTCCTCTTGAGCATGTTGCCTTGAACTTAGTTCCTCCTGCAGAACGTGAAGCAATGGCGCGCGACCGGATTCTCAAGGAAATTCGCCGGCCTTTTGATCTGGAGCAAGGTCCTGTCATTCGCGCGCTGCTGGTGGATATAGCACCGGACCATCGCATTCTGGCTTTGACCATGCATCACATTGTCTCTGATCGCTGGTCTGTGGATGTGTTAATCCGTGAGTTGGCAATGCTGTATGGCGCGTTCTCAGGCGGTTTCACTTCAACCCTCAAGCCTCTTTCTATCCAATATGCTGACTTTGCATTGTGGCAACGAAGTTCCGAGCGAAGTGCCCTGTTCGACCAGCAGTTGGAATGGTGGAAGGAAACTCTGCGTCCTCCTGTTCCAGTGGCTGACCTGCCTTGTGACCACCCACGGCCGGCGGTTTACTGCGCGGATAGCGGCCGTTTAAAAGTGCCTCTATCATCCGATCTCATCGACGCACTGGTTCAGACTGGCCGCAGCGATGGCGCGACTCTCTTCATGACGATGCTGGCGGCAACATGCGCTTTGTTATTTCGCCACATCGGGCAGCAAGAGATTGTGGTGGGGACGCCAATCGTCAATCGCGCCGCTGTGGAAATGGCCTCTCTGATCGGATGTTTCGTGAATACATTGGCCCTGCGCCTGGATGGCTGTGGCCATCCAGATTGGCGGGAATTTTTGTCCCGGGTACGCTCTGCATGTCTGGATGCCTATGAGCGGCAGGATGTTCCTTTTGAGCGAGTGGTGGAAGCATTACAGATTGAACGCAACCTCAGTGAGCCACCGTTGTTCCAGGTCATGTTTGCCCTGAATGACGCCCATGAGCCCATGCACGGCGGGCGCGCGCTTGAATCGGCGCTGGTGGCAAATGGGCTCACTCTGTCTCCATTCGAGGTGGAGAACGGGGTAGTTGCGGCAGACCTCGTGGTCCGCATTGAGCGCAAGATCAACAGTACGGAATGCAGTTTCGAATATCGCACTGATCTTTTTGAGCATGCCACTGTCGCCGCGATGGGCCGCCGTTTCCAGACGCTGCTCGCAAACATTGCCGCTGCACCCGGCATCAAGCTTAGCGACCTTTCCGTACTCACCCGTGATGAACGCAGGCAGGTGTTAACGGAATGGAACCGTACAGCGAGTCTCGCCGTCGCCGATTCAAGCATTACGGCCATGGTGCGCGTGCAAGCGCAACGCGATCCCGGTGCGGCTGCTGTTTCCAGCTTTCAGTCTACGTTGACACGCGGAGAACTTGATCTGCATGCACGGCGCCTGGGGGCGTTTCTGCATGAACGCGGAGCAGGCCCAGACAAGATCATAGGCGTCTGCATGGACCGCACTTCTGAAATGGTGGCCGCGTTGCTCGGTGTACTGTATGCCGGTGCGGCATATTTACCTCTTGATCCTTCCCATCCGCCAGACAGATTGCGGTGGATGCTGGAAGATTCAGGCGCGGAGCTGGTGCTCACAACATCAGAGCTCGCCAGCAGGTTGGGTATTGGCAAAAATGCCGTGACCATGGACCATGAACCGGCGATCAAAGATGGACCTGCACTGGCAACTGAAGTTTCTACGGCCCCGGAGAATCTCGCCTATATTATTTATACGTCCGGATCTACAGGTCGGCCGAAAGGCGTGGCCGTACCGCGACGCGGTCTGTTGAATCTAGTTGCCTGGCATATTGCCCGCTACCAGCCATGCAGCCAGGACCGGATGTCACAAATTGCCGCTCTCGGCTTTGATGCAGCTGTATGGGAAATCTGGACTGCCCTTGCCGGCGGAAGCGAGTTGGTCCTGGCCCAGGAAGACGATCGCCTTTCTCCGGAACGTGTTTGGAGCTGGTTGGGAGACCGCGGCATCACCATCACATTTCTTCCCACGCCGCTGGCGGAAGCCGTATTGGCGCTGCCTCAACGCGCTGCTTCCTCGCTGCGCGTAATGCTGACAGGTGGCGATCGTTTAAGGAGTTACCCCTCGAGCCCTTTGGAATTTTCACTGGTGAACCACTACGGCCCCACTGAATATTCTGTGGTAGCGACTGCCAGCGGTCCATTGCCGCAGTTTTCTTCCCATGGTAATGCGCCTCCCATCGGCCGGCCCATTGCCAATACTGAAGTCTTTGTGCTGGATGAAAATCTTGAGCCTGCAGCACCCGGCGTGCGTGGGGAACTTTGTCTGGGTGGTGATGGACTTGCGCGCGGATATCTTAGGCGGCCTGATCTCACGGCAGAACGCTTCATTCCGCATCCGTTCAGCAGCATTCCCGGAGAACGGCTGTACTGCAGTGGCGATCTGGTCCGTTATGGCGCAAACGGTATTTTGGAGTTTCTGGGCAGAAGAGATGGGCAGATAAAGATTCGCGGGTTTCGCGTGGAACTGGGTGAGATTGAATCGGTGCTTGCAGCTCATTCCAGCGTCCGAGAAGCGGTGGTTGTGGTGCATGGCTCTGCTGGTAAAGATGTGCTGGCAGCTTACGTGGCGGCGCAACCGGGCACAACCCTGAACACTGAAGAATTGCGAGAGTGGATGCTCCAGCGCCTTCCGGTCTATATGGTCCCCGCAGTTTGCATACTGCTCAACGAATTGCCCATGAGCGCCAACGGCAAAGTGGACCGCAAAGCTTTAGCCGCTATGCCGCAGAAAGCATCTGCGCCGGCAGCGCGTCCTTACACGCCCGATGAACAGACCCTGGCAGATATCTGGATGGACGTGCTCGCCTGCGATCCTCCCGGTGTTCACGACGACTTTTTTGCACTCGGCGGACATTCGCTGCTGGCAACGCAACTGATTTCCCGTGTCCGCTCCTGTCTGGGAATTGAAGTGCCGCTGCGCATTGTTTTTGAACACTCTACGCTGGAAACCATGGCCGGCTATATCCGGGAAACCCGGCGTTCCAGCGGCGGGCCAGCTCTGCCTCCATTGATTCGCCGCCCAGATGAGGCCCCGCAACTCTCGTATGCACAACGCAGGTTGTGGTTTATTGCTCAACTGGAACCACAGAACCCTGCCTACAATGTCCCTTTCGCTCTGCGGATGCGTGGTTTCATCAACGTTGGGGCCATCGAATATGCCCTGAGTGAACTGGTGTGCCGGCATGAAACCTTACGCTCCCGTTTTCCTGACCGCGAAGGCCGCCCCGTGCTGGAAATTGCTGCATCATCGCCACAGGCGATAACGCAATGCGATTTCTCCATGGAATCGCCGGAGCAAAGAGAAAATGCTGCGCGGCGCTGGTGTGCTGAGGAGGCGCTTCGTCCTTTTGATCTTGCTGAAGGCCCGCTGCTCCGCGCCGCTCTGCTTTGCCTGGATGCGCACCATCACATACTAATATTGACGCTGCACCACATCGCTGCCGATGGATGGTCCATCGGTATTCTGGCACAAGAATTTGCGGCTCTTTATCGCGCCTATTGTCACGGTGATTCCTCGCCTTTGCCTGAACTCCCGATTCGCTATCGTGACTACGCGATCTGGCAGAATGAATGGCTCAGCCATAGCGCTGTGGCTGGTCTGCTGGATTACTGGCGTGGCAAACTCGATGGCGCTGAGACTCTGGAGCTTCTTACCGACCATCCCCGTTCTCCAGTTCCTACCTACCGCGCGGCCTCAGTATCGTTCACAATTGAACCAGCCACCTGGAACACACTTCAACGCATTGCCCGCGACGAAGGCGCCACCGCATTCATGTTGCTTTTCGCCGGCTGGGCGCTGCTGCTGGGCTGCTATTCCGGGCAATCTGACATCGTGGTAGGGACTGATATTGCCGGCCGCGAGCAAACTGAGACAGAAGGGCTCATTGGTTTTTTTGTCAACCAGCTCGCTCTGCGCCTCACCATCGATTCCGGTGATACGTTCCGTAAACTGCTCAGAAAAGCCCGTACAGTGTTGATAGATGCATACGATCACCAGGCACTGCCGTTTGAAATTCTGGTGGAAGCTCTGGCCCCCAGCCGCGACCTGAGCCGTCATCCAGTGTTTCAGTGCAAATTGGCGCTGGAAGAGGATGCTCCCGTACTTGATCTTCCTGACCTGGAATCTTCACTGTTCGCCGCAGGCACCCAAACCATTAAGACAGACCTGCGCATGACGGTGCGATTCACTGGCAACAGCATACAGGGCCGCATTGAATTTGCACTCGATCTATTTGAACTTTCTACTATTCAGCACCTGGCGTCGCGCTTTGTAACCTTGCTCACAGGCGCGGCACTTGCTCCCGGCTCCGCGGTGGCCGCGCTTCCTTTGATAAGCGATCTTGAACGGCAAAGCATTCTCTCGAGCGCGCGTGGTCCCCTAGAGCAGTTTCCGCAAGTTGCTGTTCATGAACTGTTCGAACAGCGGGTTGCGGAAATGCCCGATGCGCCGGCGGTGATATGTGAAGACCGCAGTTGGTCCTATTCCGAATTGAATGAACGTGCCAATGAGCTGGCCTCGGCTCTTCTTCGTCTCGGCGCAGGACCTGAAACTCGAATTGGCATTTGTCTTGACCGCGACGAACGTGCCGTGCTGGCGCTGCTGGCAGTCCTGAAAAGTGGGGCGGCTTACGTTCCCATGGATCCCGCGTTCCCTGCTGAACGCCTGGCCTATCTGGCAACGTCCGCGAAAATTACTGTCATGTTGACTTTACACCGTCATCAGTCAGCACTTGCAGCCACAGCCCTGCCCACTTTCTGCCTTGATGATGAAATTCCGATAGTTGGGCCTCAAGCAGCGCGCCTGCGTGTGGCGCCAGAGAATCTTGCCTACGTAATCTTTACCTCAGGATCTACCGGCAGGCCCAAAGCTGTTGGCATTGAGCACCGCAATCTGGTCAATTATGTTCTGGCGGTAAGCGCCAAACTTCAGCCCGTACGCGGCGTTCGCTTCGCCCTTATGTCTTCTCTTGCCGCTGATCTGGGCAACACAACCTTATTTGCCAGCCTCTGCGGTGGCGGCATCCTGCACGTCGTACGGGAAGACCTGGCTTCCAACCCAGACGATTTGGCGGCATACTTTCATGAACACTCTATCGAATGCATCAAGATCGCGCCTTCTCATCTGGCGGGCCTGCTTTCAGGCCGTTCGCCTGCCCACGTGCTGCCTGGGTCTTTACTGGTGCTTGGCGGCGAAGCATCCTCTTCTGCATGGATCCACCAACTGCGCACGCTGCGTCCTGAATGCCGGATATTGAACCACTACGGCCCGACTGAAACCACGGTGGGTGCGCTTACCACTGCGATTCACGAATCTGAACTTTCCGGGCTTACGCTGCCCCTCGGAATGCCGCTCACAAATGTGTGCGCTTACGTGCTTGATGCCGCAGGCAATCTAATGCCGCCGGGGATTGCAGGCGAACTACATCTGGGCGGCGCCGGTGTGGCCCGCGGTTATCTGGATGCGGCTGCGCAAACCGCTGAACGCTTTTTACCTGATCCATTCTTGGATTCTCCCGGCGGGCGCATGTATCGCACCGGTGATCGAGCGCGCTCAAACAGTTCAGGCATCATTGAATTTCTTGGCCGCATTGACCGCCAGATCAAGATTCGCGGCTATCGTGTGGAACCGGGCGAAATTGAGGCAGCGCTCAATCAGCACCCAGGGATTGCACAGAGCACCGTTGCAATCCTGGAAGATAAAGAGCGCGGACCACGCGCTGCCGCCTGGTTTGTACCAATCCAAAGCCACTCGCCCTCGGCAAGCGATCTGCGAAAGTTCCTGGAAGAACGCCTGCCCGCGTACATGCTGCCGGCGGTATTTGTTTCCGTCCCGTTTTTGCCGCTTTTGGCGAATGGCAAACTGGACCAGCGCGCCCTTCCTGTGCCTAATTTCGGTGAGCACCAAACGGAAGCCTCTGGCGAGTTGCGCACGCCGACCGAGCAACTGCTTGCCCGCATTTGGGAAGACGTACTGGGCGTTGACCAGGTTGGCCCGGCGTCCAACTTCTTTGATTTAGGCGGGCATTCTCTGCTCGCCACGCGCGTCGCAGCCCGCATACGAGAGGCCTTTGCAGTCCCATTACAAGTCCGCGCAATCTTTGAGTGCCGCACGCTTCAGGAACTTGCCAGTCACATTGACGAGCGGCGTGCTGCAGCCATCAGGACCAGACCGCCACAACTCGTCAGCGCGCCCGGTGGTGTGCCGCTTCCGCTTTCTTTCTCTGAACAGCGGCTCTGGTTTTTACAGCACTTTGCGCCTCAGGACCGTTCCTACCTGGTGCCCATCGTAATTAAGCTTTCGGGCGAGCTTGCAACTTCCACGCTGGAGGCGGCCTTCACTGAAACAGTGCGCCGTCATGAAATTCTGCGGACGTCTTTCCCGACTCGCGGCGATCTGCCTGTACGATTCATTCATCCGCCAGGCGCATGGTCCTTGCCGGTCTTCGATTTTCGCGCAATACCTGGCGATGAAAGCGAACGAGAAGTGCTCCGCCGAATCAAAGCCGAGACGGGTGTCCCATTCGATCTGAGCACTGGGCCGCTTCTGCGCACCAGGCTCTATCGGACCGGAGACCAGGAACATGTGCTGCTCGTTCTGCTGCATCACATTATTTCTGACGCGTGGTCCTCCGGGATCTTGCTGGCGGAAATCAGCGGGTACTACCAGAATCAGGGCGCACAACCTCTGCCTCCACTCGGGATTCAATATTCTGACTTTGCTTATTGGCAGCGCAACTGGCTGCAAGGCATTCCCCTTGACGAACTGCGCGACTGGTGGCGCGATCAGCTTCGTGACGCGGCTCCACTTGAACTTCCTGTGGACCGCCAGCAGCAGGGAGCACGCTCTACGCAAGGCTCGTCATCTTCCACGAGGTTTACGCCCGAGCTGACGCAGGCAGTAAAAGCCTGCGCGCACAGGGCTGGAGGAACAGATTTCATCGTACTCTTTGCGGGATTGGCCGCCACGCTGTCCCGCTTTTCCGGCCAGACCGATATCTCGATTGGAACATCTGTCTCCGGACGCATCCATTCTGCTCTTGAACCATTGCTGGGCTGCTTTGTAAATACGCTGGTGCTGCGTTGCCAGCTCAATGGAAATCCAAATTTTTTAGACATGCTGTCTCGTGTCCGCGAAACTACGCTCGGGGCATGGGACCGTCAGGAGTTGCCATTCGAAAAGCTGGTCGAGGAATCACAGGTCAGCCGGACATTGCAATCCACGCCACTGTTCCAGGTGATGTTTGTTCTTCAGAATGCTCCCCGGCCGGACATGGAAGTACAAGGGGTCCGGTTTCAGCAGGTCGCGATTGATTCTGGAACGGCAAAATTTGATCTTACGTTGGTGATGCGCGAGGTGCGCGAGTTGACAGGAGAACTCACCTATGCGGCGCAGTTGGAATACCGGACCGATCTTTTTGAACGCGAGACGGTTGAGCAACTGCTGAGTTCATTTCGCTCTCTACTTTCTTCTGCCGTCCATGCGCCGGAACAACCATTGTCGTCACTGGCCTTTCTGGAAGCCGGCCAGGAAGAAATGCTGCTCGCACAAATGCGTGTGGCTGCCCCCTATTCGGGTAAGCCCACAGTGCATGCGGCATTTCTCCAACGCGCTACGGAAATGTCATCGGCAATCGCGCTTCAATTTGGCAATAGGACAATGGATTACGGCACGCTCAATCGCCGGGCCAATCAACTTGCGCACCATCTGCTTTCCGCCGGCGCAGGGCCTGAGGTTCTGGTAGCTATTTGCCTGGAGCGCTCAACAGAATTGATCGTAACGCTGCTCGCCATTCTCAAAACTGGCGCCGCTTATCTTCCGCTGGATGTAAATGAGCCGGATGCTCGCCTTGCTTTCATTCTGGCTGACACAAAAGCCTCCGTGGTTGTAACCGGGCTAGAGCAAGCCAGCCGGATGATGGCTGCAGGAGCAGCAAAAACCGTGCTGCTTGACCGTGACCGCGACATCATTCGCCAGCAGCCTGAAACTACGCCGGATGTTCAAGTCAACCTGGATCACCTGGCTTATGTAATGTTTACATCAGGGTCCACAGGTACACCCAAGGGCGTCGCGGTAACGCATCGCGCGATATTGCGCCTGGTGGATGGAAATCTTTACGCTGCGCTCACGCCCAGTGAGACTCTGCTCCAGTTGGCTCCGGTGGGGTTTGATGCTTCTACCTTTGAAATCTGGGGTGCTCTTTTGAATGGAGCCAGACTCGTGATATTCCCGCCCGGCGTGCCTTCACTTGCCGAGATTGGCGACTTTCTTACACGGCATCACGTTACCACTTTGTGGCTCACTGCAGGCTTATTCAGGCTCATGGTGGATGAGCAGATCGATTCTTTGCGTGGTTTACGGCAACTGCTTGCTGGTGGTGATGTGCTGCCAGCAGAACAGGTGCGGCGCGTGCTCAAAGAGCTTCCCGGGTGCCAGCTGATCAACGGATACGGGCCTACGGAAAATACCACATTTACCTGTTGCCACGCTGTCCAGTTGGCCGATCTGGAAAGAGGAGCAATCCCTGTTGGGCAACAGATTACATACACAGAAGTGATTGTGTTGGACCAGAATATGCAACTAGTACCGCCAGGTGCGCGCGGAATGCTTTATGCCGGTGGTGACGGCCTTGCACGCGGCTACTATGCGCGGCCTGATCTAACGGCGGAAGCTTTCGTGCCTCATCCTTACGCATCAACTCCGGGCTCGCGACTGTATAGAACCGGAGATCTGGTGCGGCAACGCAGGGATGGGACAATTGAATTTCTTGGCCGCAAGGATGGGCAGATTAAGATCAGGGGCTTCCGCGTGGAGATTGGTGAAATTGAGTCTCTGCTCGCCAGCCATCCTGCAGTACACGAAGCCGCTGTAGTCGTTGGCGATGACGCTCAAGGCAATCGAATGCTGGTGGCGTATGTCGCATTAGGGCCAGACCCAACTATTGAAACACAGCTATTTGATGATTGGCTCCGTCAACACCTTCCCGGGTACATGGTTCCTTCCACAGTAGTTGCATTGGACCGCTTACCTCTGACCGCCAACGGCAAGATTGACCGTCGCCTGCTGGCCTCAACTCTATTGGAAGCTTCTGCGCCGCAAGACGAGTATGTGGCTCCGCGTTCACCCGATGAACATACACTGGCAAAAATCTGGGCGGCCCTTCTGGGGCAGGAGCGAATCAGCGTCCACTCCGATTTTTTTGAGCTTGGCGGCCATTCTCTGCTTGCAACGCAGCTTGCTTCCAGAATCGAAAGAGAAATTGGTGTTGCAGTCCCGCTCCAGTTGATTTTTGAAAATGCCACGCTCGCCGCTATGGCTGAGGCCGTAGAAGTGCTGCGCTGGATTGCCGAGCAGGAGCGAGAAGGATGATGGGTCTGATGTCCTTGCTGACAAACCTCATGCAAGCTCCTTTTCTGGTTTCCATTGCATATGTGCTGCTGGTTCTTGCCATTCTGCTTTTCCTGGCGACTTCCGCTGCCTATCTCTGGTTTCGCCGTTCGCTTCCACGAATAACGGAAAAAATTACGGTATCGAATCTTTCCGCTCCCGTAGAGATCATCCGCGACTCTGACGGCATTCCTCATATTTATGCAGCGTCCAAAGCGGATGCATGGTTTGGCCTGGGCTATGTGCACGCACAGGATCGCCTGTGGCAAATGGATTTTCAGCGCCGCATTGCTCGTGGCCGCGTCGCAGAATTGCTCGGCAAGCGTGGCGTTACATTCGATCTGTTGGCGCGGACCATTGGGTTCACTCATGTAGCAGCGCAAACCTGGGATGGATTGGATAGCTTTACGCGTGAAGCAATTGCGTCTTACTCCAACGGCGTGAATGCTTTTCTTGAGCATTGTCCCAAAAGCCGCCTGGCGCCGGAATTTTTCATTTTGCGTACGCGCCCCGAGCCATGGAGCGGACAAGACACAGTGCTGCTCAGCTTGTTGCTGGCATGGAACCTGGCGGGCAATTATCCTACTGAGTTGCTGCGACAGCGCCTTTGTGAAGCGGTGGGTGAAGCACGCTGCCACGAACTGATGCCCGGTTATTTTGCCGCCAGCGGCTCAGTTCATCTTGCCGGCGTGAACGGATCTTTTGCAGCAGCAGACCCGGGCTTTGAACCGCCAGGGAGTTTTGGGGAAGGAGCCGGCTCAAATCTCTGGGCGGTTGGCCCCGGAAAAACCGACACCGGGGGCGCCGTGCTTGCCAATGATCCTCACTTGCCAAGCACCAATCCCATGACTTGGTATCTGGCGCATGTTTGCGCCCCCGGATTGGACGCCATCGGCGCCACCACTCCGGGAGTTCCTGCTGTAGTGCTGGGGCGCAACCGTGACATTTGCTGGGGCATAACCAATCTGAACCCTGATGTGCAGGATTTTTATCGTGAACGCCTGGATGAGACAGGCAGCCTTGCCGAATTTCTCGGCAAGCTCGAACCGTTGCAGATCGTCAATGAAACCATCCGCGTTCGTGGCAGTGCTCCGGTTTCATTGCGCGTGCGCATCACCCGCCACGGCCCGCTGGCCCAGGGCATCATGGGCTTAGACGATGAGAGTGCCGAGCCGCTTGCATTCCGATGGACTGGTCTTGATCCCGCGAATACTTCGCTCTCCGCTTTTCTTCGCCTGAATCAGGCTCATGATTGGCAGAGCTTTTGTGACGCTCTGCGCCTTTGCACGGCTATCCCGGTCAATTTTGGATATGCAGATACGCGCGGGAATTTTGGCTTCCACGCTGTGGGAAAAATTCCTATTCGCGAAAGCGGTGATGGTTCAGTCCCCACCATTGGCTGGAGTGGAGAAAACGAATGGAAAGCATTCATTCCATTTGATGAGTTGCCTCACTCCTTCAATCCATCCAGCGGATATGTGGTCCGGGTTAACACGGCCCCTCCCGATCCGGACTACCCATATTTGTTGACCACGGATTGGGTGGAACCTTATCGCCTGGACCGCATACGTGAGGTCATCCATGGCAACGAACGAATGACAGAAAAGGACCATGCCGCGCTGCAGGCAGACACTATTTCATTGTTTGCCCGGCGAGCGCTCCCGTTGTTACTTCCGCTCGTGTCGCCAGGAGATGCCGACACGAATTCTGCAGTGCATCTGCTCAGCGAATGGGACTGTGATACTGCCGGCCACAGCGCCGCGGCGGCAATCTTTTGTGCCTGGACGCTCGAGCTTCCGCGCACGCTTCTGGGGCGTGAGTTGAGCGCGGACCTATTGGCCTCTTACGAAGCGTGGCCTTCATGGGCCTGCCGTTTTATGCTCGACGCTGTCACGAAAAAAGTCGGAATCGATTGCGACCCAGCGCAGGCGGCCCAGGCATCTCTTAAAAAGGCGCTTGCCACTCTGCGCAGCAAGCTCGGAAACGACATCCGTTCCTGGCGCTGGGAACGCGTTCATCGCGCTGTGTTTCCGCATTCTCCTTTAAATACCAACCGATGGCTGCGCCGCTTTTTCAGCTACGCTGTCCCCACTGGCGGTGATTGGAGCACGGTAAACTTAGGCGGCATTGTTTCAGCGTCACCCTTTGACCAGCGCAACATTGCAGGCTATCGGCAAATTATTGACATGTCATTATCTGGTGGATCATTCATCCATGCGGGCCGGCAATGCGGCCATTTTCTGGCGCAGCGCTTTGATTACAAGCACAGTTGGGCCGCAGTAGGTTACCGGACGATGCGCGTTGAACGCACTACTGTAGAGCGAGATGCCGTAGGAACTTTGCAATTGGCTCCCCCCAGCAAAAAATAGCTTTCGGCGTGATGGGGACTTGATCTGCCACTTTTGCCGGGGTAATTAATAAAGGCTGGCGGAGAGTGGGATTCTCCTAAGACCATTTTAGCAAGTCCGCTTAAAACAATGAGGAAAGCGCGATTGCTATGTATGCGCCTCTGAGTGATGTCGGCCAAAGGGAGTCTTTATTTACCAATATTTGTGTTAATAACTGGCAACGTTCGATCACAATGGAAAGCAAGAGATTTCTGTACCGTTTTTGTACCGCCGATTCGGCATTTGTGACTTTTTAACTCTTTCTGCCTTTTGGAGAATCAATAACTTACATGCTCTCAACACTCCTGCACGGTTCGATCCCGACTAGCTCCACCAATTCTGACTCAACGGTTTCAACAGAGTGAAATTTGGGCTGTACAAATTTTGTACAACCGAAGATTCTTGGGTCGGAACAGCATCTCTCAAACAGGCTGAAGCCAAAGGCAAGACAGATAAACAGTCGGCTGGTCCCAATAACCAGATCGAGCCGCTCATTACGATTGCGAGACCGTCTCAATTTTCCGCGCCGATGAGGAAGGCCGTTGGCTGCAAAAGACCACATCGCAGAAAGCAAAATGTTGTTTGAAGTGCTGCTGTTAAACTGGGCGAAGCAGCGCGGCCTAATCTGTTCACAAAATTGACCGCGCCTGAGCTAACCAAATTTCGCGCCCTCATGGGCAACGGGCAGTTCAAATGGAGATAAGCCTTCGAAGCGGCAGTCTTACCCGGACCGGGCGCAAGTCATACACCGTTTAATTCTCCGAGCATGCGCAGCATAACTCGAATCGGGCTTCAGACATTTCCAGTCCATGAGCGTTGCAAGTTCGCTTACAATTGAAAAAATTTATGGAAAACAGCCGGTATTCCTTGTGGATGGCTGAGAAAAAATGGTCTATTCCCATTTTGGAACTCACTATACTGAATGCCAAAGCCCACGCAAGGCATTATTATTTAAGTCTATTAATTGCCGTTGCGTGTAGCGCATGCAAGATGCTACTCTTTGTCGCCAAAAGCTTACCTTAGAACCTTTAAAGTCTCTGGAAAGACCCCGACGGCTCTGTCTCTTAAAAAAGATGCGTGCCTCTATACGGGTGCAGACAGTCAATGTGGGTGCCAGGGGTTCAAGAGCTAGGGAAACAGGTTAGGATGTAGCTTTTTGTGTTTATGGAGTTTTTGCCGAGCACACCTGACGTTCATCCACTGCCCGAAGTAATTGTCATAAGAAGGTAAAAAGCCTGATCGACAGGAACGTTGATAACCAGCCACTCAGATAGCGATTCCCTTCGCTAATATCGGAGTGAGGGCGTCGTTTTTTTTGCGTTGTGAGTAAGTTTTGCCGTTTCATTTCATCATGGCCCAGGACTACACATAGCTGATGGACGGCCATGCTTAAATTCGTCGCTCATTACCACAAAAGTCGATCATAAGTAGCTTGTGGTTTAGCAGATATAAGCTATAATCCCGCACACGCACTTGCTACATTTTCACTGATTTTGCAGGCGGAATGGTTCGCTTTATGCCCGGAGCATTTGTTGCCGGGAAAAGCTCCGACCATACCGGTGTTATTGCAACATCCCGTTGCAATCAAACATTTCCTGCATTGAACATCAGGCCGATTGGCTCGGTTGATAAGCCATCTCAGAAGACGACGTAATAGCTTCGTTTAGATGTCGTCTAAGCGCAGAAAGACAAGATTACCTGGGAGAAAGAGATGGAACGACTCTATTATTGGGACGCGCCTGCCGAGCAGTCCGCTCTGCTCGATGCGATTCAACGTACCAGTGCCGGCTTTGTGCCCTTTGTCGACCGAACAGATCAGACGATTACGGACCTCTTTGCATCGGTTGTGGCGCGCCATCCCAACCGTCTGTCAGTAAAAGGCCACCGGCATTCGTATAGTTATTCAGAACTGGATGCAGCTTCCAACGCTATTGCGGCCGGAGTGATTGCGGCAACAAAGGGGTGCATCTCCACGGTAGCCCTGTTCCTGGACCATGACATCCAGGTGATTGCGTGCATTTTGGGAGTCCTGAAGGCGGGCAGCATCTACGTGCCGCTGGATCCCAGCCTTACAGGAACCCGTAACTCAATTATTGTCAATGATTCATCCGCGACTATTGTCCTCACCGACAGCCGATATTATAGTGCAGCCCAAGCGCTGTTTGGCTCAGACTGCCAGATCCTTAACATAGATGAAGTTGCGAGGCGCGGCAGTGGAGTATCACCACGCGCCATTTCCCCAGAGGATTCGGCATGCGTGATTTACACCTCGGGATCGACTGGCCGCCCGCGCGGTGTTCTGCACACGCATAAGACGGTTGTGCAGATGGCAAAGCGCTACGCTCATGCTTTAGCCGTTGGGCCGAATGATCGAGTGGCTCTGTTGTACTCGTGCAGCGTGGCCGCATCGCTGGGCAACATATTTGGGTCTATTCTTGCCGGGGCTGCACTCATGCCTTTTAACGTACGCGAGAAAGGCTTTCCCGCACTTGCGCATTGGCTTACCACAGAGAAGATCAGCGTCTACCATTCGTCCCCTAGTGTTTTCAGGGCCACGTTTGAAAGCATGGCGACTGAAGTGCTGCTACCCGATGTGCGTATTGTCAGGACCGGCGGCGACATGGCGTATAAGAGCGATTTTGACCTGTTCAAACGCCGGGTGAAATCCAGCAGCACCATGGTCAACGCATACGGCTGCTCAGAGATCAGTACTGTGAGCTGCTTCTATATGACGCCAGACAGCGTGATAACTGACCCGATTCTGCCCGTGGGTTGTCCGGTAGATGGTACAGAAGTGGCCATCCTGGATGATGACGGGAAAGTAGTGCAGCCGGGCGAAGTTGGCGAAATTGCCATTAGAAGCGCTTACATCTCACCGGGTTACTGGAGCAAAGAAGCTGAAACCCAAGTTGAACACAACGTTAACAATAATGATGTACGCGTCTATCGAACAGGTGATCGCGGGCTGATCTTATCGGGTTGCCTGGTTCACCAGGGAAGAAAAGATTCCCAGGTGAAGATCCGGGGATACAGGATTGAACTGGCGGAGGTCGAATCTACTCTCCGCTCGCATCCGATGGTGAAGGAAGCAATTGTTGTCAGCAAGAAACTAACCGAGCAGGACAAATGCCTAGTCGCTTACGTAGTTGCAAAACCAAAATCCGATTTAACGACGGAAGTTTTATCAGCATTTATTGCCGCGCGGCTTCCGCAATACATGCAGCCGGCTGCTTATGTCCTGAAGGAAAAGTTACCGCAAACCGAAGTTGGAAAAGTTGACCGGGGTGCACTTGCAAATCTGGCGTTGCCGGAAGCGCCGCGTGCACAGTACGTGGCGCCGCAAAGCGCGACGGAAAAGGAAGTAGCCTCAATCTGGGCTGAAGTGTTCAAGCGTGAGCAGATAGGCCTGCATGACAACTTCTTTGCGCTTGGCGGGCATTCGCTGCTGGCCATCCGCATCATTGCGCGGTTGCGGCAGTCCCTGGGCATAGAAATAGGAATTAATGATTTGTTTGCGCAGCCAGTTCTGGTTGATCTGGCGCTCAGCCTGGAAGACGCTAGTCGTTCCGCAGTGCAGCCAATACCACACGCCGATCGTGGATCACGAATTCCACTGTCATTCGCGCAGCAACGCCTGTGGTTCCTGGCGCAGATAGAGGGCGTCAGCGAGGTGTATCACATGGCGTACAGCCTGCAGCTGCGGAGTGGGCTGCGGGTGGCTGTGTTGCACCGGGCGCTGGACCGGATCGTCCAGCGTCATGAAGCGCTGCGCACGACCTTCATTGCAACCGATGGAATTCCGGAGCAGGTGATTGCTTCCGCGCAGCAAGGCCGGTTTCATCTTCTTGAACATGACCTCCGACTGAGCAAGGACAAACACGCAGAGAGCCATCGGCTGGCGCGCCAGGAAGCGCATGCGGCATTCGATCTGGAAGCGGGCCCGCTGATCCGCGGGCGGCTCATCAGGCAAGGTGAAGACGAATACACGCTGCTGATCACCATGCACCACATCATTTCCGATGGGTGGTCGATCGGGTTGTTGCTCAGGGAATTGAATGCACTGTACAGCGCTTATGTGCGGGATGAAGCAGACCCGTTGCCGGAACTGAGCGTGCAATATGTGGATTACGCAGTCTGGCAGCAGCAATGGATTGAGAGTGAGATCCAGCAGAAACAGGCGGAGTACTGGAGAACGAACCTGGCGGCAGTTCCGGACGTGCTGGAATTGCCGGCGGATGATGCGCGGCCGGCCCAACAGGACTATGCAGGAGCCTTCGCAGGACTGGTGCTGGAGGAGAGCATCGCGGGAGGGCTCAGAGAGCTGAGTGCGCGGCAGGGGACAACGTTATATATGACGCTGCTGGCCGGATGGGCAGTGTTGATGGCGAGGCTCTCAGGGCAACAGGATGTGGTGATTGGAACGCCAACGGCCAATCGCGGGCGAGTGGAGATCGAGAACCTGATTGGCTTTTTTGTGAATACTCTGGCCTTGCGAGTGGATGTATCAGGCTCGCCAACCGTGGGTGAAGTGCTGGAGTTAGTGAAACGGCAGGCTATAGATGCTCAACAACACCAGGACATTCCATTTGAGCAAATAGTCGAAATTGTGCAGCCGGTGCGAAGCCTGGCATACAGTCCGATATTTCAGGTGGTGTTTGCGTGGCAAAGCTTCCCGCGAAGCAAGCCAGAACTCTATGGCGTGGATGTGGGGCTATTGGAATCGGCGGCCCATACAACTGCAAAATTCGATTTAACGCTTCTCTTGAAGGAATCCGGAGAACGCATTGTTGGCGGCCTGGAGTATGCGACGGCGCTGTTTAAGGCGGCAACAATCGAGCGCTACCTTGGCTATTACCGCAGATTGCTGGAAGGGATTGTTGCGGGCGGCGAGAACCAGGCGATGGATGCTGTTTCTATGCTGGGGCAAGAAGAACGCAGGCAGATCGTCTATGAGTGGGGCCGGCAGCAGAAACTGCCGGCAGAACTTTATCAGGAAGAGTTGCGCTTTGTGGCTGAGAGAAGTAGGCGGATTTACATCCTTGATACAGGGTTGCAACCGACGCCTGCGGGAGTTGTCGGGGAGATATGCATTGGAGGAGATCAAAAGCAGACAGAGTTGATGAGCAAGAGCTTTGTATCCGCCTCCTACATGGATGACGCATGGATATGTCGGACGGGCGCTCTAGGCAAATGGAAGGCTGATGGATCGATTGAGTTTGCCGGATGGCGCGACTTGCAGGTCAGAGTGCGCGGACTAAGGGTGGACCTGGGAAAGATTGAAGCCCGGCTAAAAGAATTTGCTGGAGTAAAGGAAGGCGCGGTTGTCGCGCGAGATCTGGATGAAGGCGCTACGCGCCTGGTGGCTTACTACATGATAAGGTCCGAAGATGTAGGAACAGAAGAGCTGCGCCAGTACTTAGGGGAGAATTTGCCGGAGTATATGGTGCCTGCGGTGTACGTGCGATTGGAGCAAATGCCCATCACGGCTGATGGGAAAGTGGATCGTCAAGCCTTACCAGCACCTCAGGAAGATATGTTCGCGGAGCATGGGTATGAGGCGCCGCAGGGAGAGATTGAAACAGCCATAGCAGGGATATGGACGGAAGTACTAAAGATAGATCGTGTGGGTCGGCAGGACAACTTCTTTGAACTGGGCGGCCGTTCACTGTTGGCGATCCAGGTGATCGAGCGGGCCTGGCGAATGGGACTTCATATAGATGTGGCGACGTTGTTTGCCACGCCTACCTTGGCGGGACTGGCAGGGTCAATCGGTGGAGACGCGAGAGGCAGCAAGGGGATCGAGGTTCCGGAGAACCGGATACCTGCGGGATGCGAAGCAATCACACCGGATATGCTGCCGCTGGTCGAACTCACACAAGAAGAGATCCAGTGCATTGTGAAAACGGTGCCTGGCGGAGCAGCGAACGTGCAGGACATCTACCCGCTAGCTCCGTTACAGGAGGGGATTTTCTTTCACCATCTGATGGGAAGCGAACGCGACCCGTATGTCTTAGGGATGCAGATTAGCTTTTCTGGCCGGGAGCGGTTGGACGCTTACGTGGAAGCGATGAAGTTGGTGATTGGACGGCATGACATTCTGCGGACAGGAGTGGTGTGGGAAGGGTTGCAGGAACCGGTGCAGGTGGTGTGGCGTAAAGCGGAGTTGCCGGTGGAAGAGATAGAACTGGATTGTGCCGCCGGGGATGTGGCGAGGCAAATGTTTGAGCGGCTTGATCCCCGGCGAGTCCGGATTCAACTGCAGCAGGCACCGTTGCTGCGAGTCTATATCAGTGAAGACAAGGAAAAGGGACGCTGGCTGATGATGCTGTTGCAACATCACCTTACGGGAGACCATGCGACGGTGGAGGTGATGCAGGAAGAAATCGAAGCATATCTGCTGGGACAAGCGGAGCGGCTGCCGGAGCCACCACCCTTCCGCAATCTGATGGCGCAGGTGCGCTGGGGAATGAGCCGGGAGGAGCATGAGGATTTTTTCCGGAAGATGCTTGGAGATGTGGAGGAGCCGACTACGCCATTTGAGTTACTGGAGGTGCAGGGAGATGGCACGGGAATCGAGGAGGCGCGCATCCTGCTTGATAAGGATATAGCCATGCGTGTGCGGCAGAGGGCGCGCAAGCTGGGAGTAAGTCCAGCGAGTTTATTTCACGTGGCGTGGGCGCAGGTGCTGGCGAAGGTGTCCGGTCGTGAGGATGTAGTGTTTGGCACGGTGTTGTTCGGGCGTATGCAGGGCGGCGCAGGATCGGAGCGAGGCATGGGGTTGTTCATCAACACTCTGCCGGTGCGGATTCGTTTGGGAGAAGAAGGAGCAGAGGCCAGTGTTGTGCAGACGCATCGGGTACTGGCGGAGTTATTGCAGCATGAACACGCATCACTGGCACTGGCGCAACGTTGCAGTGGAGTAGCAGCGCCATCGCCATTGTTTACTTCTCTTCTAAACTACCGTCATGGCAGCCTAAAGAAATCCAAGGTTGCGTCTAAAGCGTTCCGTGGGATTGAGTGGCTGCGCATAGAAGAGCGCACCAATTATCCGCTGATTTTCTCCGTTGGCGATGTGGATGATGGATTTTTCCTGACTGCGCAGGTGCAGGCCGGGATAGGGCCGATGCGTGTATGTGAATACATGCGGACAGCGGTGGAATCGCTGGTGGAAGCCCTGGAGAAAACGCCGCATAGAGCAGTGTGCGCCTTGCAAGTGCTGGGAGAGGCGGAGCGGCAACAGGTTCTCTATGAGTGGAACCGGACAGGAATGGAAGTTCGCTCTGCCG
>DASXJO010000499.1:0-4733 GCA_036497385.1 Candidatus Angelobacter sp.
GGCCAGTGCTGCCCGGAAAAGCCAACTGCAGAAAAGCGGCAAGTGCTCTGGCAGAAGCTTCAGGAAGATCTAACAGCCGTCGACAAGGGACTGGACGGCGTGATGGGCCTGGCGGTGAAAGATCTTACGTCGGGAGAAACCTTCTTCATCCACGGCGATGAAATCATGCCGCAGGCCAGTTCCATCAAGATTGCAGTCCTGGCGAATCTCTATCTGCAGGCGCAACAAGGCAAGCTCAAGCTGACGGATGAATACGTGGTGCGCAAAGAAGATCTGGTCATCGGCAGTGACATAATGCTGGGACTCACGCCGGGCGTAACGCGCCTGACGCTCCGTGATTTAGCCACGATGATGGTAGCCGTGAGTGACAACAGCGCCACCAATGTTTTGATCGGCCGTGTTGGCATGGAGAACGTCAACGCGATGCTGGACGCTCTTGGATTGCACGCAACGCGGCTGCGTCGACAGATGATGGACCTGAAAGCCGCCGGTGAAGGCCGCGAAAACGTTTCCACGCCGCGCGAGATGATGACGCTGCTGGAAACCATCTATCGTGGCAAGCTGCTCAACAAAGAGATGACCGCCGACTTCATCAAGGTCCTGAGCACCCACAAAGAGAGTTCGCTCCTGCAAGGCTTGCCGGATGACGCAGTGGCCGCCAGCAAACCCGGTGAGCTGGAAGCCGTACGGAATGACTCTGGAATTATCTTCGTAAAAAACCGACCATATATTTTGTGCGTGATGACGACGTATCTGAAGGAAGAAAAAGAAGGCTCTGCGGCCATCCGCAAGATTACCTCGCTTACGTACAGTTACTTTGATCGCGTTTCCCGCGCGTCAGACTATGGCCGCGTCGTATCGCCAAAATAGAACGTGCAGGGGTAAAGCAACCCGTTACGCTACTCTGGCGCAATCGGCTAAAATAAGCTGGAATGAAACATCGTTCCCAATGGATCTTTAGCGCCGTGCTGCTTTTCAATGTGATCTCTACGGCGCAGTTCAAGCGCGTTCCGTTACAAGCTCCGGCCCAGCCCAATCCGCAGTTATACCGGGCAGACGCCAATGCAGCCCAGGATATCCGCCGCGCGCTGGCCACTGCCGTTCAGCAACACAAAAACGTGCTGGTGGATTTTGGCGGCAACTGGTGTATCGATTGCCATGTCCTGGAAAACGCATTTCATCAACCCAGGATCGCTCCATTGCTGAACAGCAATTACATTGTTGTCCACGTGGATGTGGGAAAGTATGACAAGAACCTTGAGCTGGCCAAAAAGTATCACGTTAACCTGGAAAAAGGCGTGCCATCGCTGGCGGTGCTGGATGCACAAGGCAAAGTACTCTACGGCACTAGTGATTTTGAACGCGCGCGCATGATGAGTGAAGACGATGTAATTCAGTTCCTGGAGAAATGGAAGCCTGCGGCGGAAAAGAAGCAGGGCAGCTAGGACGACGCAGGCAGCAACCGTTCTACTTCTTCCACAAACTGGTGCGGGCCTTCCTGCTTTGAAACCACTTTATCCGGACAGCTCTCGCGGCCCAGATAAGCGTGGCCATCCACCTGCATCAGGACTTTCTGGTGGGGATGCCGCTGCTTGATCTCCTCGCAGAATTCCAATCCGGGAGCGGCAAAGTAGCCGACATCAACAATCAGCAGATCGTACTGCGGGCCAGCGGAAATCACCGTACGGGCAGCATCCAGATCAACGGCGGTATCAACATTAAAGCCCCGCATCCGCAGCATCAGGGCGCGCAAATGCTGCACGGTGCTATTGCCATCAACAAGCAGGATACGGGATTTGCGTTTCGCAGCAGTCATTAGAACCTTTGGTTAAGTGTTCTCAGACTACACCCATGTGAACTGCTGCTGATGGCCCAATCACCGTAGTACCAACACATTTATTTTGGAGGCAAAAAAACAGACACTCTGTTTATTGCTTGATTGTCACTTCAGTTTCTGGTTGAACCAGGCCGCCACGCGCTCAATCACGTCCCGCTGGTGCGCGGGATCCACGAACATATGGCCTTCATGCTCGTACACAACCAGCTCAGTTTCCGTGCCAATGGTCTTCAGCGCATGCCAGAATTCATACGACTGCGGAGTGGGACATTCTCCGTCGCTATCGCCCACCAGAACCAGCATCGGCGTTTTGGCATTTTTGATGAACGTGATGGGTGAGCTTTTGGCATAGACCTGGGGATCGTCATAAACGGTCGCACCAAAGAACGGGACCATCCATTTGTCGATCTGATTTTCACCGTAATAACTCTGGAAATTGGCCAGCCCGGCGCCGGCAACCGCAGCGGCAAACCGATTCGTCTGGGTGACCGCCCACATGGTCATATAACCGCCGTAACTCCAGCCGGTGATGCCAAGGCGATGCTCATCGATGGGAGCTTGCTTCAGCGCCTGATCCACTCCTGTCATGATGTCGCGAAAATCTCCGTACCCAAAATCTTTGACGTTAGCTCGGGTAAAAGATTCCCCCTGGCCATAGCTGCCGCGCGGATTCGGCATAAAAACGAAATATCCGGCGGCAGAAAGCGCCACGCCAAAGCTATGCGGCCCGGGCCATGTTGAATGCTGCATGGAACTAGGACCGCCATGCACCTGGACCACCATAGGATATTTTTTTGAGGCGTCGAAATTTCCCGGATACAGGAGCCAACCTTGCAGATTGAATCCATTGTTCTGCCAGTGAATGCTTTTCGCCTCTCCCCATGCAGGCTTGAGCGCAGCGTTGCGTGAGGTGATCTGTTTCCACTGGCCAATCGGACCGGCCCAGATTTCCGGCGGATGAGCCAGCGATTGGCGAATCAGCGATGAGGTATTTCCGCCAGCCGCCAGAGACACGGCGGTTCCCCATCCATCGGCATTGAATTGGCCCGGTTCGCGAGTGAGAGTTGCAATAGCGCCGGAAGTCGGGTCAACCGTGGCAAGGCCGCTATCGCCATCCACGTCCTCACCAAAAAGAATTTTTCCGCCGCTGGTCCACGTGAGCCAACTGGCGGAAGCTTTCATCCCGGGAGTGATATTTTTAGCCTGGCCGCCTTGCGCGGGAACAGTAAAGATATCGCCGCCCACAGCGGGCTCATCACTCATGATGCCGGAGATAAAAGCGACAGATTTTCCGTCAGGCGACCATGCCGGCACGGCGATTTGCGAATCGATGGGCGGCGTGTAAATGGATTTCATCTCGCCGCCTGCGGCCGGGATGGTGTATATCTGCGCGACGTACCAATTGTCATCGCCATTGCCGCGCGCTGCCGTGGTAACAAAGCTCTTGCCATCCGGCGACCAGGCATATTCGTAAACATACATGTCGGCAGAAGATATCTGCCGCAGCTTGCCGCCGGCAACATCGATCAACGCAAGACGCTGCTCAGTAACAGCTTCTTTGATCACTCCGGTCTGCGCTTTTTCCGCGACCAATGGACCAGCAGCACGCTCGGCGTTCTCGGTAAATAAGAACGCGATGGTCTTGCCGTCGGGCGACCAACCGGGCGAGGCGAGAAACCCTTTCACGCTGGTGAGCTTGCGCGGCGCACTTCCGGCAGCATTCGCGGTGTAAATCTGGGGCTGGCCGGGATTGCCGGCGTCAGAGAGGAAGGCAAGCTGCTTGCTATCGGGAGACCATGCCACGGCGCTTTCTGATCCTCCGCCGGCTGTAACGCGGCCCGGAGTTCCACCACTGATCGCCGCAATGAAGATTGCCGATCTTTCTTTTGCGTTCTCCACCCATGCCACTTGTTTACCGTCCGGCGAGATGGCGGTCTGATCAAAAGTTTTGCCCGCCCAGAGCGTGGCAATCACATTGTCCATGGGTGAAATGGTCTTTGCGCGTACGGCAGAAGCAGGCTGGGCCAAAGCCAGAGGGACGAGCAACAAACCCGCAAAGATGATCGCAATCATTCTTCCCACTTTATGCATTCGATAATCTCCAAGATCGATTTGCCAAATATACAAGCGATGATTGCCGGGAGCAAACGAGAGCGCGCCGGATACGGCAGCAGCGGCGATTGGCGTTTCAACAGAAAGCTTACCGCGGACCAACGCTGATCAACGCGGATCTGCAAAATGCAGTTCTCCGCGTCTTAACGGTGAAAAAATCTTGTGTAAAAACCTCACCACTGATCAACACTGATCTGCTGGAACATGATTAGACCACGGAATAGTTACTATGCCGCTCCCATTTTTGTCCGTGCCTCCGTGGTGAAAAGTTTTCCTAGTGTCCGGCTTTCTCCAGGTCTGCGGCAGCGGAATCAATGGCATCTGCGTAATCCTGCAGCGCCTTGGCCGCCCGCACGATTTCTTTGTCCGCTTCCTGATAGCGCTTCTCTTCAATGCCTTCGCGCACGCCGGGAAGCGTTTTTGCTCCGTAACCGGTGTAAAAACCGGGCGCATAGATCAGGTGCTTAAACCATGGGCGGCGCGGAAGCCCATCAGGGTTGGTTAGCTTGCGTTCTGTCTGAATTAATTTTGCGTTAAGGGCCTGCAACTGCTGCGGGCTGCCCGCATTGTTGAATGCGTTCAGCGCCTTGGAGTAACGTTGCGAACTGCGATCAAGAGCGTTCTGGGCGTTATCAAGTGGGGCAAAATTCAGGAACGGCGGAACTTCTTCTTTCGGCGGAGCGATGGTTGGCCGGCGCGGATCGGAAACGGCGCTGTAAACGCCAGCATCGATGTCCTGGTTGCGATCATGAACTTGTTCCTGCTTGTCCTTGAGCAGCTTCTT
>DASXJO010000500.1:0-5274 GCA_036497385.1 Candidatus Angelobacter sp.
GCGCGTCAGAATCAAAATAGGTAATGATCGGCAACGCCCTGTTGCCGGGGGTTTCGCGACGCTTTGGAAAAACCGCGGAACTCATTTTATGTGGCCAGGGCCAGCGGGAAAAACATGCCCGAAATCCGTGAATTGTGGAGAAATATTACCAAATAGTTACGCTTTGGAACAGGCGGGAAGCGGCGGTACGCAAGTTATCGTACTTTTGGGTGTTGATTGCGGCCAATCTTCAGCGAAACACCCTAGCAATGCAGGCCCAACAAGGACGTTGTGTATTGCATCGGACATAAAAGCGCGCTTTGGTAAACAAATCCAAAGAGCGGCAGAGCCGTTATCCTTTGCCAAGAGCTTTTTTTAGCTGGGCAATAATTTCTTTCACTGAAGGCGCAAGGCTCCCTTCAGGATCAAGCCGTAGACATTCTTGAAATTCAGCCAGGGCAGCTTCGGCGTCATCGCGCTGGAGATAAATATTTCCCATCAGCGCGTGCGGCCCGGCATAGTCCTTATTGAGTTCAATGGCCTGGCGCACGTGCGGTTCCGCAGCCTGCCATTTGCCCAGTCCCCACAAGCTGCGGGCCAGTTCATAATGCGCTTCAGCCGAGTCCGGACGGATCTCCAGGCTATGCTGCAACGCTTTCTGGGCTTCCAGATAATTTTTCTGTTCGTTTAATGCTGAGCCCGCGCCCAGATAGGCTTTGGCATTGCCGGGCTCGACTTTGGCAGCTTCTTCAAATGCCCATTGCGCGTCACCCCACTGCTGCAGCTGCATTTGCGCCAGGCCCAGCAGCATGTAGGCCTGTCCATACCAGGGATCGAGCTTTGCGGCGCGCTTAAATTCGTCAACGCTGGCGCGAGCGTCATGCTTTTTAAAAAGCAGTTCTTCGCCTTTGGCCATGGCATCTTCGACTTCAGGGATGGAGCGCCGCTTGTGGACTTCGGACGCGGGAGTAGGACTTTGAGTCGGAGCCGGTTGGGCAGCTTGAGTGGGTTGGGCTGCGCGCGTGGCGGCGCTAGAGCTTTGCTGCGCGAACAACGCGGACGAAAAGAGCGACACAAAGATGACAAGAATTGGTGATGAAATTTTCCGCATTCTTAGGGCGATTCTACATGCTTAAGGATTTTGAAACTTCCATAAACGCCCGGTTTGTACTCATGGAACGAAAAACCGCTGTGTTCTTGCGAACACAGCGGCGAGAAAAGCAACGAAAAATCTAATTCAAGCTAAAACGAAAACTTCAAGCCGAACTCAATGACGCGCGGCGCGCCCAGATCGAAAACACCGGAACCAGGAAGCACGCGGTTGGCATTGTGTTGCACCGAGGTGGTGCTGTTAATGGAGCCGTTGCAATTATTGATTGCGGCAGGCGCGGTTGGATCACATGGAGCAGCCGCCAGGTTCAACACGCCGCTGATCGGATTACTGGGCAGGTCGAAGTTGGAGTTGTTGAAAGCGTTATAGATAGAAACGCTTGGCTCAAGCACCACGCGCTCACCGAATTTACGCGGGTAGCTGAGCTTGAGGTCCACCGTCTTCAGCCAGCCAAGACCCACCTGACCAGCCGGAGGCGCAGCGAGCTGCTGGAACACGCCACCCAGAGCCTGCAACTGGGCCAGGGTCATGAGGCCATTGTTGATCAAGGTTTGACCGGCCGGAGTCGCAGTGCCCGCCACGGTGCTGTTGTATCGGGTGATGAAGCCCGCCAGATCGCCGGTTTTCACTTTGCGTCCAAAAGCTCCGAGGCTGGTACCGGGGGCGAGGTCGCCGCCAGGATAGACAGCGCTGCCGTCACCCGAGCCATCACCGGTGGCATCGCTGATAAAAATGCCGCCAGCGCCGGCGCCGGGCAGCACCATGTTTGCAGCCAGCGGACTGTACACATGCCCTACCGCGCCGAAGCGGAGTCCCGCGGGGATGTCCATCGTCCCGCCAAAGGAAAACTGGTGAGTGCGGTCAAGGCCGTTGGGGCCGAGAGACGCGGTTGGGCGATTGTTATCAACGGCTGCATTCACAAAATCGGAATCCAGCGCTGCACCCAGATACCGTGACAGCGAATAGGAGACAACCCAGTTCATGGCTTTCACTCCTGCAAATGGGTTGCGAACATTCGCGCGGAGCGATGTCTGGAACGCGTTATAGGTTGATCGTCCGGCGGGGAAGAGCATCTGGTTCACACCGAGGTTCGGGTTCTGTCCAGCAAAGGCAGCGGTGGGACAAGCGAAGCCGCTGCACATGCTTGCACCTGAATCCAGACCAGCTCCTGCATAGTCGCCAATTGTTGCGCCCGCAGCAATCGCGCAGTTCGTTGCGGTTGCGGAGGCGGAGGCGCCGCATCCGAAGCCGGCGTTCGTTGCGCTGATAGCGGCCGTGGCGATCCCTTTATTGAAGAAGCGGATGTCGCCCACATGGTTAACGTCTATGGCAAGCAGAGTGTGAGTGCCGACGTTTCTCAGATAATCGGCACTCCAAACCACGCCTTTACCGAATTGATGTTCGAAGCCGATGTTCATCTGCACGGAACGCGGGGTCTGGTAGCCGGGAGCAAACATGTTGATGCCGGTGATGTTGGCGCCGGCGGCCAGTGTGTTACCGATAAACGCGGCATTGCTCGCCGGACCCACGGCAAGCGTCGCCGCCTGGTAGGCCTGCTGCAACTGCGCCAGTTGGGCGTGCACTAAGCCCATGGGCTGACCGCAGATGTTTGCCAGAACGATTCCGGGAGGCAGAGCCGCGCCACCCGGCATGGTAAAGCCAGGATTCGGGGCGCCACCGGCGCACGGAGCCTGCTCGGCCAGGAACAACCCCTGGGCCAGACGGCCAGGGCGGTTAAAGAGGTTATTGTTGAAGACTGAGTTCTCATAGTAGAGGCCGGCGCCAGCACGGATAACGGTGTTGCCGGTGCCAGTAGGATCCCAGACAAATCCGGCCGTAGGACCAAAGTTGTGCCCGGGCACGCGTACCCGGTTGCCTAATCCCTGGCCCCACAGATCAAGGATGTTGCCATTGCAGGGCGTGCCTCCGGTAACCAGACTGGCTGCCAGCGCCGGGTCGAGCTGCGAACAGGGAATGGGAGCGATATCGCTGTCAGTACGGCCCGTGTCATGCACATAACGCAAACCAAGAGAAAGAGTCAGGTTGGAGAGAATCTTCCAGGAATCACCTACGTACCACTGAATGCGGTTGTCTGGTCCCAGCCCGCCTCCGGGAAGACCGAAGGCCGGTTTCTCTGAGGAGAAGCCCTGCCCGTTTCCCATGAAGACGAGCGCAGCGGGATAGTTCAGGGGATTGGCGTTGCCTCCAGCAAACGGCTGATTGGCAGGATTGAAATCAGTTAGATCCGCATTGACGGTGGGTGCCAGGCCAAAGAAACTGGCAAAGCCGCCGCCCTGAATATGGTTGTAGCCAAAGCCATAGCGCAGAATGTGCGAGCGCACGGTCTTGCTGCCGTCATACTTGACTTGCGTGTTCTGCTGGAAGGTTTTTTGTGGAGCCAGAAGATTGGTGCCAGAGCAGAAGGAATCCACTCCACCGGCGAGACAGGTCAGGCTCGGGCCAATCGTAATACTGATATCCGGCGCAGGATTGAAGACGCCGGACTTGGTGGCATCGGTAATACCGTTGCGGAACTTGGTGTAACCGAAGCGGATGGCGTGAGTGAAGGAGCCGGTAGTGAAATCGATTCCTGCCGCGTGCACCGGCGTGTTATTCACGTTTGTGAAAGGCTGGAAGCTATTGGGAATAAAGCCTTTGGTACTGTGGTTTTGCTCGTAAGAGAAGCGATAAAAGGCTTTGACCCGGTCGCTGATAGTCCAATCCAGCTTAGCAATCCCTTCCGTGTCGCGAAACGGCGAACTGAAGCCGCCTACAATCGAAGAGAACGGGCCACCACTGGCGACCGTTTCAGTCTGGTCCTGCTTCAGTCTTTCGGCATCGACAAAAAAGAAGAGTTTGTTTTTGAATATGGGCCCACCTAATTCACCGCCAAAATTATTGCGCTGAAAGGGAACATCAACATTGGCTATGTTAGCGGCCATGGAGTGATCGCGGAACAGATAGAAAGCCTGACCGTGCCATTTGTTCGATCCCGATTTTGTTACTACGTTGACCGCGCCGGAGGACGTGAGTTCGGTGGAAAGATCAAGGGATGACTGGCTCACCTGGAATTCCTGAATCGAACTGGCAGGAAGGTTTTGCGTGGTGGTGCCGACCGTTTCGTCGGAAATATCGACTCCGTCCACTTCAATGCGGGCAGTGCGGCCGAACCGTCCACCAAAGGAAATGGACGAGAAGCCGTTCTTGGTGGGATCGAAATTGCCGCCGTCCTGGATCTGAACGCCTGGCTCAAGCTGGGCCAGGTCAAGAAAGTTTCGTCCGTTGATGGGGAGATTCTCAATCTGTTGTGTGCTGAGCACGCCTTGCACGGTCGCCTGCTCAGTGTTGACAGAGACAGCGGAACCGGTAACTTCTACAACTTCTGTCGATTGTCCCAGGGTCAGCTTGGCATTGCCGGCCGTTGTGTTACCTACCTGCACAGGGACGGTCAGCACCTGGGTTTGAAATCCCTTGGCTTCAATGCGGACCGTATATGTGCCAGGGATCAGCGCGCCTGAAGCGTAAGTGCCGGATGAAGAACTGGTGAGCTTGCTTGCTTGTCCGGTCGCTTGATTGGTGATGGTGATGGCCGCGCCGGGAACGACGGCGCCGTTTGGATCTGTGACCGTGCCCTGGATGCTTCCGGTGGCTACGGTGGATTGTGCGCCTGCAGGCAGCAGCGCAAAAGTGGTCAAACTAATACATAGGATAAAAGCAAACCAGCACCTTAAACTTCTCATTCTTTTTCCTCCTCACTGTTTGGCTCGAATTGGAATGGGCCGGGGATAACACAGGGCAGGGAGTACATGCGAAACGATCAACGGGATTAATGGTACTCGACATCATGTACGCGTTTCTGATCAGCATGAGCGATGCCATATTAAACATCCCGCAACTAAAGGGAAACAAGGGACAAGAATCGACCTTGGAACGAAAAACATTTTATCAAGATTTAGAAAGTCATAGCCAGAGCTCCCGAATCCTACGAAATCCCATAATCAGAGCTGCTGCTGCTTTATTACCGGCCAGCAATTTGCGCCATGGTGATTCGGTGTGATAACTTCCGCTTCAACAATTCTTTACAGAGGATCTGTTCCAGGAGCAAACGATGATGCCACTGATTGTGATCGGGATACTGGTTGTGGGCGCAATCTTCATTCTGGCCGGCATGTACAACAGCCTGG
>DASXJO010000501.1:0-25108 GCA_036497385.1 Candidatus Angelobacter sp.
GCCTCCCTGCTGGCGCACTTTGACTAACCGCAGGGATTCCTGCCGTGTGGCAAGTGTCTGCCTGGAAATGTCCATCTCCAGATCTAGCTCTCGCAATTGGTAATAGGCCGACGCGACGCTGCTGACCAGGCTGGTAACCACTGCCCGTTGGCCCCATTCCGTTGCCAGAAGGTTTGCCCGAGCCGCTTCGGTAGCCCGGCGGAACTTGCCCCAAAAGTCGAGTTCCCAAAATAGCGAGAGACTCGCCACGCTAGCGCTTGTATTTGCCGCCGGCCCCACAATGGTCTCTGGAATGCGCTGACTAGTGGCCGATGCTGCTGCGGTGACCGTTGGGAGCTGATCAGCGCGAGTGATACCTAACACTGCTTGCGCTTGCAGGATGCGCGAGGCGGCGATCCGCACATCATAGTTCTCGGCCAGGGCTTCGTGGATCAGTTGCTGCAACTCAGGGTCCTGAAAAACAGTGTTCCACTTTTCTTCTGCGATTGAGATGCCCTGCGCCGCCTGCGCATCCGCGCGATATACAGAGGGAGTGTCCACCTTGGGCCTCTTGTAATTAGGCCCGACTTTGCATCCTGCTACCAGGATCAACAAGACCGTAAACAGACGATACCCGCAGTTCATAAGCACCCTCATGCCACTTTCCGAGGTTCCAATACAGGAGCTGGCGGCTTTTTCTTTTTCTTACCCCGATGCGCCAGACGCTCAACCACGTCGAAGCTCACTGGGATAAGGAAAATTGCGAGGAGAGAAGCCGCCAGCATTCCGCCAATGACAGCCGTGCCCAGTACGCGCCGTGAAATCGCTCCAGCGCCTGCCGCGCTCCATAGTGGCACGCAGCCGAGGATGAATGCGAAGGCCGTCATTAATATAGGTCTTAATCGTAGCTTTGCTGCGATCAGTGCCGAATCTTCAATAGATTTTCCTCTGTCAAACTCCATCTTTGCGAATTCGACAATCAGAATGGCATTCTTGGCAGCGAGCCCAATCAGCATGACCAGTCCGATCTGCGCGTACACATTGTTTTCCAGGCCTCGCATCCACAGAAACCAGAGAGCGCCAAAGACCGCAACAGGCGTTCCCAGCAGCACGCTGAAGGGCAGTGACCAGCTTTCATATTGCGCGGCCAGGATCAGGAAAACAAAGAACAGAGACATTGAAAAAATCACTGCTGAAGACACACCCTCAGTGGCCTTTTTTTCCTGGAAAGACATGCCGAGATAGTCGTATCCCATTTCACGTGGCATCTTCTCAGCGAAAACTTCTTCCATGGCTTTCATTGCCTGCCCTGAGCTAAATCCCGGTGCGGCGCTGCCGTTAATCTGCACACATCGGTAAAGGTTGTAGCGCATGCTGAACTCAGGCCCGGTGCTGGGTCGCAACCGGGTGAGGGCGCTCATCGGGACGGGCTGCTCTTTATCATTGGTGACATAGAACTGGCCCAGATTCTCAGCACGGGTCCGATAATCACCCTCTGCTTGCAGGTAGACCTGCCATTGCCGGCCAAATCGGTTGAAGTAGTTCACCAGTACGCCGCCCATAAACATCTGCAGTGTCTTGTACACATCCGAGACCTGGACTCCCTGGGCAATCACCCTGGGACGGTCTACGTCCACTGCAACTTGCGGAATCACTGGCAGCGCCGTCGTGGTGACAGTTGCAAACTCGGGACGTTTGCGTGCCGCCGCCAGGAACTCAGTGAGATTTTTATTCAGCAATTCTGGAGGGCCGCCCGAGCGGTCTTCCAGTAAAAAACTCACTCCTCCGGAGGTTCCCACGCCGGGAATTGCAGGCGGAGGGAAGGAAAAAGCAAGCCCTTGCGAAATTCCGGAAAGCTCCTTGTTCAGGTGCGTCTTGATGGCTTCATATTGTTCTTCCGGTTTCTTACGCTTTGCCCATTCCTCCAGGGTAATGAAATAGAAAGAGCTGTAGGTGTCCTGCACTCCGCTTAACATGCTGTATCCGAGCACTGACGTCACGCCCTGCACGCCGGGGGTTTTGATAATCATCTCTTCGATATTGCGTGAAGCGTTGTCATTTCGTTGGAGAGAGGCGGCGTTGGGCAATTGCAGGCCGGCGTATACAAATCCCTGGTCTTCATCGGGCAAAAAGCTCTTAGGCAAACGTGAGCCGAACCACACGGCAAGAACTGTGAGCCCCCCAAGTAAGAGAAAGCCCAAAGCTGCTTTACGGATCAGGGAACCGCATACGCTTACGTATCCATCTGTGATTCGGCCAAACACGCGGTTGAACCAACGGAAGAATTTACCTAGCGGGCCACGCGCCTCTTTTTTAGGACGCAGCAGCAACGCCGAGAGCGCCGGGCTCAGTGACAGAGCATTGAACGCTGAGAATATGACGGATATGGCAATCGTGATCGCAAACTGCTGGTAGAGCCGTCCAGTGATGCCCGGAATGAAGGCTGTGGGGACAAATACGGCCGCAAGGATCAGCGCGATGGCAATGACCGGTCCGGAGACTTCCTCCATTGCCTTGACGGATGCGTCTCTGGGGGAAAGCCCGTGCTCGATGTGATGTTCAACCGCCTCTACCACCACAATGGCATCGTCAACAACCAGGCCAATGGCCAGTACCAGCCCAAACAACGATAGAGTATTAATGGAAAAACCAAGCGCCGGGAACACAACAAAGGTGCCTACAAGCGACACTGGAACGGCCAAGAGTGGAATCAGCGTTGCCCGCCATCCCTGCAGAAATATATAGACCACTAGAATGACGAGGATGATGGCCTCAAAGAGCGTCTTTTGGATTTCATGCAGGCCCTCGGTAACCGCTAGCGTGGTGTCCAGCGCGATCGCATAATCAAGGTCTTGAGGAAAACGGTTTTTTTGTTCTGCCATCAGCTTGCGAACGCCAGCTGCGGCTTGCACGGCGTTCGTTCCCGGCAGCTGATAAATCGCCACAACCGCAGCGGGCTTTCCGTTATACCGCCCGATGATGTTGTAAGTCTGTGCGCCCAGCTCGACACGAGCCACATCCTTTAAATAAAGGACGGAGCCGTCTGGATTTCCGCGCACCACAATATTCCCAAATTCCTCGGGCGAAGGAAGACGGCCTTCGGCTCGCACGGCGTAAGTGAAATCCTGTCCTTTAGGCACAGGCTCGCCGCCGATCTGGCCTGCAGGATTCACCGTGTTTTGTGTCTGGATAGCTTTGATCAACTCAGGTACAGTCACGCTGAGCTTTGCCAATCGGTCGGGCTTCACCCAACAACGCATCGAGTATTGGCCGGCGCCAAACACGGTCACGCTGGCTATGCCGGGAACGCGCGTCAGTTGATCGTTTAGATTGATGTAAGCGTAGTTGGCGAGGAATATATTGTCATAGCTTCCATTGGGGGAGAACAGGTTCACCAACATGAGCGGCGATGCCGTGGATTTCTGCACGGTCACCCCCGCATTGATCACATCTGCAGGCAGCTGGGAATTCGCCTGGTTGGTGCGCATCTGCGCCAGAATCTGGTCAGTACTTGGATCCGTCTTGATATCAAAATTGACTGTCAGAGTCATTGCGCCATTGTTGGCACTGGTGGAATACATGTAATTCATGTTGTCCACGCCGCTCATTTGCTGCTCGATTGGAGTAGCCACGGACTGTTCGATTGTCTCGGCATCCGCCCCGGTGTAAGTGGCTTTCACCTGAATTTCAGGAGGAGCTATGTTCGGAAACTGCGCTGTGGGAAGGCGCAGCATGGAGATCACCCCAAGGATCACCATAAGGATGGAGATGACCATCGCCACGATAGGCCGGCGGATAAAAAAGTTTGCCATGCTATTTCGTTTCTTCCGACGCTGGGAATGGCTTGGGGTTGACTGGTGTGCCTTCTTTTACCTTCTGAAATCCTTCGACTATGACGCGCTCTGACGGCTGGATACCTTCCTGGATGATCCACATATTTCCCACTCGTTGCGCAACCTTCACAGGGCGAATGCTGGCCTTGTTATCAGGAGTAACCACTGCAACCTGGTAGGTGCCCTGAGTTTCAATGACGGATCGTTGCGGCACCAGCAGCGCGTTTTTGGCAACCGAAGTAGGGAAGCGGACACGGGCAAACTGGCCTGGCCGCAGAACACCGTTCGGATTGTCAAAAGCCGCAGCGAAACGGATGGTCCCTGTCTTGAGGTCCACCTGGCGGTCAGCTACAACAATCGCTCCTTTGTGCGGAAAAACGCTTCCATCGGCGAGGATTAACTCCAATATCTTGTTTGTTCCTGCCAGACGCTTCCCACTCGCAACTTCGCTGATCCTGGCGGCATACGGCAGATACTCCTGCTCGCTCACGGAAAAGTAAGCTTTGATGGGCTGTACCTGTGACACTGTTGTGAGAATCGTGGTTGGGCCAACCAGGTCTCCTATTTGTCCTTTGGCTATGCCGGCAATTCCGTCCAACAATGAGCGGACCTTTGTGAACTCCATGTTGAGCTTGGCTTGTTGCACCTGAGCTTTATTTGCTTTCAGAACGGCTGTAGCCGCCGCATTCGCCTGAATGTCATTATCAAGCTGCGCTTGGGGAATGGCGCTTTGCTTTGCGAGCGGAGTGTCGCGCTGCACATCGAGCGCGGCCTTGCCGAGCTGGGCCTCGGCCTGCGCCTGCTGTCCTTGTGCCTGCTGCAATGCAGCCTCAAGGGGGCGTGGATCGATTTCAAACAGTACGTCACCTTTACGCACCAATGTGCCTTCGCGGTAGTTCTGCTTCAGCAGATAGCCGCTGACTTGCGGGCGTATGTCAGCATTCACGTACCCGTCCAGGGTCGCAACCCATTCTCCGTAAACAGGCACATCCTTCTGTTCAATCGTGACAACTTGCACTTCAGGGGGAGGCGGCGGCGCTGCCTCCGTTTTGCTTGCGCAACCCACGAACTGGATCAGCGCAGCCACAAGGAGAGCACCCGGCCAGAGGCGACACGCGGGAGCTCGTGCACATAAGATTGCAACCATTTTCGTCCCTTCCGAGAAAAATGTCTGCCGGCGCCTGCTTCAGCGCAACTGGGCAAAGCTGCTGCCAAGTGTTAAAGGGATTTTTAGGAGCTTAGACCAATAAACTAAACTGGCAAAAATACTAGTACTCCGAATGGAAAGACGAATAGATAGTTAGATGTTCATACAATGCGGATCGCTGTCCTCCGCAGATGCTCACAAAACTCGCATGGAGAGTTGTATGGAGTGGCTAGGCCATCTATTTGAAAAGTATCCGGAAATGGCCGTTTATCTCGCCATTGGTGTCGGCTACCTCATTGGTGGACTGAAATTTCGTGGTGCCGGAATTGGCGCTGTTACGGGGTCTTTGCTGGCAGGAATTCTTGTTGGAAATTTCTTTCATGTACCGGTTTCCGATGCGGCGAAATCCATACTCTTCCTCTTATTTTTATTCGGAATCGGATATTCCGTGGGGCCCAGCTTTTTTCGCAGCATGAAAGGCTCCGGCTGGCGGTGGGCCGTGCTTGGTGTGTTCATGCCATTGGTCGGGCTCATAACTGCGTACGCGGTGGCACGGTTCCTCAAACTTGATCTTGGCTTCGCTGCCGGGCTTTTTTCCGGGGCTCTGACAGAATCTCCCGCAATTGGCACAGCGAGCGAAGCCATCCGCGCGTTGGCCATGCCTGATCAACAGAAGCAAGATTTGATCAGCCACATTGCAGTGGCAGATGCGGTTTGCTACATCTTTGGGACTGCCGGGCTGATCTGGTTCTGCAGCAGTCTCGGGCCAAAATTACTTGGGATCAACCTGAAGGAAGAATCGAAAAAAATTGAATCAGACCTCGGCATCAAGCGGACCAAGCTGGGTGTGTCCCCTGCGTGGCAACCGATCGCTGTGCGAGCCTACACCATTCCCATTGGAGCCGCGATTGTGGGAAAAACCGTGGACCAGGCTCAGCGAGGCGTGACAGGGGCGCGTATATTCGCGGAACGCATCCGGCGCAACGGCGAGGTCTTTCAACCGGTGCCGGCCACCGTGCTGGAGGCAGGAGACAGTGTTGCCCTGCTGGGCCGCACCGAAATCCTGGTAAGCCTTGTTGGACCTGCTGCCTCTGAGGTTGCCGACCCTGAACTTTTGAATATCCCTGTAGCTTCTTACGACATTTATGTGACCGGAAAGCTGCTAACTGGGAAGACTCTCCAGGAGATCGTGCGCATCGATGAGATTCGGGGGATCTTTCTCCGTGGCATTATCCGTAATTCAGAATCAATTCCTATTGGAATTAAAACCGTGGTTGAACGCGGCGATATTCTACAGGTGACTGGGCCAGAGGCAGTGGTGGAGAATTTCGCGCAACTTGCCGGACGGGTCCTCAGCCCCGTTCAGGAAAGCGATCTGGCAACGCTCGGAATCGCAATATTCTGCGGAGTGTTGGCCGGAGCATTGATCACGATCCCAATCGGGCACTTGAGGATCAATCTTGGCACCAGCGTTGGAACATTGCTGGCTGGCCTGCTTGTGGGATGGTTCAGGTCTTTGGTTCCGTGGTTTGGCGGTATCCCTGACGGCGCAATTCTCTTCATGCGCTCCATGGGCCTGGCGGGTTTTGTAGCCATGATCGGGCTCAAAGCCGGTCCTGTATTTGTTTCAGCGCTGAAAGATGTCGGTTACGTGCTGCTTCTGGGCGGCGTGGTCGTTACCCTGGTACCGCTATTGAGTGGACTGCTCATGGGCCGTTATGTGCTCAAACTCAACCCTGTTCTGCTGCTGGGAGGACTGGCCGGAGCACAAACTATGACCGCCGGCCTTGCCGCGGTGCAGGAAAAAGCAGATAGCACTGTGGCCGTGCTTGGATATTCAGGAACTATAGCATTCGGCCATATTCTGCTCACAACCTGTGGAACGCTCCTGATCGCATTACTAAGCTGAGTCAGGCTGGCAAATCCTACAATGCGCATGCTCAGCAAATCCAACTGGAAGCATATATCGCCATGGCTTGTGCCCATGCTTTATGCCCTGACTGCGATTCTGGCCGGAGCGATCTTGCCGCGACTCGAGAACATGTTGTTCCCTCACCTGAAAGCTGAATTGAGCATTGACTCTGCGATTGCTCTCTATTCTTCCATCGCGTCAGGAATGATGGCGCTCACCGGGATTGTGTTCTCATTGACCTTCCTGATGGTCCAGTTCAGCGCGACCGCATATTCGCCACGGCTGGTAATGTGGATCGCTCGCGATCCGGTCCTGTCGCATGCACTGGGCATTTTCAGCGCCACTTTTCTTTATGCCATCGCGGCACTGTCATGGCTGGACCGGGACAATTCACGCAAAGTCCTCTTCATCAGCGCGTGGACAGTGATTGCGCTGCTCCTTGCCAGCGTGGGAATGTTCATCGCTCTGATCCAGCGGGTCGGCTTGCTACAAATCAATCGCATGCTGCTGTTCATTGCTAATCAAGGCCGCGGAGTAATTGAAAAACTTTATGGCCAGCTAGACCTGCCTACCAGCAAGGCACAGATATTCAGCAGGATCAAAGTGATGCCTGGCCAAATCTTGCTTCACCGCGGCCGGCCTCAGTCCTTGCAAGAGATCAACATAGAAAAACTCATACACATTGCGCATCGGCATGATGCTCGAATTGCGGTAGTAGCAGCCGTCGGAGACACCCTATTAGAAGGAACAGCCTTGATTCATGTCTTCGGCGGAGACGCCCATATTCCCGAAACGGAACTTCGCAATGCATTTGAACTGGGCGATGAACGCACGTTTGATCAAGACCCGAAGTATGCAATCCGCCTGTTGGTGGACATCGCCATCCGGGCCTTGTCACCCGCCATCAATGATCCTACGACTGCCGTTCAGGCGCTCGACCAGATTGGCGATCTCCTGTCGCGTCTTGGGAAACGGCAGCTGGAGATAGGTGAATTTCGCGACGATGCGGGCAGTCTCAGAGTGCTGGCTGAGTTTCCTTCCTGGGACGATTTCCTCCATCTTGGCTTTGAAGAAATTCTTGCCTATGGCGCTAAAAGTGTCCAGATCATGCGGCGTATGAAGGCACTGGTTGCAGATCTGCTCGCGATGTTGCCGCCGAAACGTCACACAGCTCTCAAATACTGGCGTGAGCGGCTGCAGACCAGTATTGGCAGGTCCTTTGAGGATGCGGAAGAAAAAATCAGCGCATCAGCAGAGGACCGTCAGGGGCTTGGAATTACCCGGTATTCCGAAACCGCTTAGTCGTTAATTTTGGAAGTTGCGATCAGAGATATGCCATTAAAGAGGCTATGAGCTTGATCCGCACGATGAAGTTCTTCCCGTGCTCCTTCCGCTTGCTGAACATCAAGATCGGAAAGCTCAATGGATAGCTGGCCAAGTTCCGAATTGGTATTTTCGATAATTAGAATAAATTTACCTAGTAGTACTACAACTTGTGTTTATAATGCACACTCCATAGTGCAAATGATCAACCGATTTGAATCTCGCAAATAAATAACAAGGACCGCTGTACGACCTGGCTCAATTTCGCTATCCGGGAAAATCGCTGCTGGCATGGCGGGCCCGGAACAGTAACAGAGTGATTGCGTGAAGAGTTTCTCAATCCCTGATGTAAGGCATTCGGTCCGCTACAACAGATTAATCCATGCCCACAATTCACATTTCGGTGGAAACGTACGTTGTCCTAGTGGCGTTCGCCTTGATCGTCTTTCTAGCGGTTCAGCGGTTCATGGGGATTAAAGCCGAATCACGTTCGCGCGAATTAAGCCGCCATCTGATTCAACTCCAGGAAGAAGAGCGCAAGCACGTTGCGCGCGAGTTGCACGATGATTTTGGGCAGCGGCTCGCTTTGGTAAAACTTGACCTGGAGGAGGTCTTGCACGAACAGCTAGCCATGACTGGCGGGAGCATGCAGGTCCGGCTGCATGGCATTGTCTGCGGGATAGACCAGCTCAGCAGTGACATGCAACATCTGTCCCACACCTTGCATTCCGGCAGGTTGCAGTACCTTGGATTGAAGCCCGCCTTAAAAGAAATCTGCGGGCAGGTTGAAAGACAATATCACATCGCCATTGACCTGCAAACGGATGGCGTGAGCAAGGCCGTTCCCAAAGAAGTTGAAATGTGTCTTTATCGTGTTGCCCAGGAAGCATTGCACAATATTGCAAAACATAGCGGGGCCGGCCGGGTTGCGATCAGATTAATGGAAAATAATGGCGCTCTTCGGATGGCGATCAGCGATGATGGCAAAGGTTTCAGCCAGGCGGAGAAGTCGCACCAAATTGGCTTAGGCCTGGCAAGCATGCGTGAGAGAGTGAGCATTGTTGGCGGTAAGTTTCAGATTGAATCCACACCGGGACGCGGTACTCTGTTGTCGGCGCAAGTTCCATTAGCTGCAATCGGCGAATCATCTTCACCTCTGTGGTAAGGTGCTGCGACCCTGTGACAGTGATGAGCTACTCTGACGCCAAATATTCCCTACTACAAAACTAACAGTATGGCCTCAAGGCCATACTATGTACAATGCCGCTCATCTTAAGAGCTACACTGAATCATTTGCGGCGCGGCAACCCTTCCGGTCAGAGTACCGGCTGGGGCGGCATGACGGTGAGTCGTCAGCCAGCCTGACGATAGGAATCCGGCCCACTAATGCATACTGGTAAAAATGTCAGGAGAGGTTCTGGATACGAATGATTGATTTTGCATGTGGACTGACGCTCTGCTCAGGGGAACTGAATGGCTACAAAAAGAATGGATAACAGTGGGTCAGAAGGCCTGCCTGGATTTACAGCTATTCTTTCGGTGCTGTTGAATGCTGGCTAATAATCGGGGCGGACATACTGCGGCCGAGAAGGTCGTTGAAATACATGCTCTTTTGATGGACCTGCACCAGCAGGTCCATACCTGCCAGAGTCTGGAAACCGTGCATGCCAGGACGAGGGGTAAATAGAATCACATATACTATGTCCTTCACCTGCACAGAAATGTCATAACGCTTAACAGGAGGCGTCTTTTCTGTGGCTGGTATCTCAGGTCCTGCATGTTCTTTTACCTTTAGAATAAGGCCCGACTGATACTGGGAAGAAGAAGGTTTCGCTTGAGCGGCGGACTGATACGGAAAAGCGCCTGTGCCGGAGACTATCGCCAGCGTTAATACAATCAGAACCATTTCACCACCACCTTTGCGCGCCATGTCTACCGGTAACGTTCGGATGTGAGCGCAACTGCCCGGCCCACGTTGGCGTCATCGCGCGGCATGCAGCAGCCTTGTGCGATGCTTTAGCTACTGCCACATTAAACGATATTTGTTGGCAGCTTGAGAACTGTCAAACTACGCAGCCTTGCAGAGCACTTCATCCCTAATGTGTCCGTTGATTCAGTACCGCTTCACTGGTTACCAGCTAGATGCCACGCGGCGCGCTTTTGTCATCATCGCAGAAGCGGGCATCAGGATGACTCCCGTTCGAATCACATCTCCGGCATCTGCCGTGTGCGTTCAGAGGAGCAACCAAGCAGCAATCCAGGCACTCAAAATCTCTGCTGGGTAAACTGGAAGTTCGCCACTTCCAGGATGGCCATGAAACTATTGATTTGGCCAGACGAGGAAATGATTCTTTGCAATTCAGTACCTCGTGTTTAGATGAAGTAATGGTGCTCTTGCCGATCCTCATTTCCACGTCTCTGCATTTTGCTGAATACCGCCTTAAAGGATTTGGACCTGAGCGGGTCCGCTATCACTGCGTTGCTCTTGGTCTCGCGCTCCATAGCACGCTGAGACCAAGGCGGACGCGTCCTTGCCCGCCGTTCGCAAAATGAGTTCGCAGAAAGCCGAGGTCGCCGCGTAAAGTAAAATGACGATACATCCTGTAATCGGCTCCGCCCCCCATCTGCCATACAAAAGCCGTGTCCGCCGCTTGCGCCGCTGCGATATTCACTGCTCTGACATCTGTGTGCAGACGCGCCTCTCCGAACCCAGCGTCAATATAGGGAATTAAGAGATGTCCCTCGACGTGTCCGTGGCTCTTCAACACCCCAGGAAGAAAGTAGCGAGGGCCTGTGAGTATTTCCTGCATGTGGCTGTTTACAAGAGTCGATCCCACACTAGTCAGGGCGAAGGTGCCGATCGTGGAATTGTCATAGGTATTGTCATAAGTTAAGTACAGCTCAAACCGGGGAATCGGAAACAAGCCGCCGCCCACATTGAACCCATCTAGTCCTTGGTCTCCGGAGATGTGGCGATAGCCACCGTAGAACTCGATGTTTTTCTGGGCCAACGCGGGGAGAGAAAGCAGAAGCGACGCCAGTAGCGCATAAAGAATCTTCTTCATCATGTTCCTCATAGAACCAGATTTGTACAGTCGAAGGGGCGGGCCGATTTTGGCGGCAGACCCTTGACAGAACCGCACAGCTAGGAAAGTAGAAAATGAACAGCCGTCGCGATACCGTAAAAAATGACAGCCAGCGGGCAGAAAAATAAGCTGCCGGGTCTGGATTCAGTTTGAAACCCAACCACTGATCAATCTTGGGAAGCCAGTTCAATGTTTCCGAAGCTGTTGCATCACTGTCACTGGGGCACCCATCAGAGTCAGAGCTGTCAGTTCTCTCAGTTGCTCCCCCTTAACTTTTCCAAATATTCATTCAATGAACCCATAGCTCAGACAAGCATTGGATGGGAGCGGCCTGCTCAATTGAAGCCTGTTGACATGGAACGAATGAATAACAATCAGAGCAACACTATTCCCGTCCTAGCATGGCTTCGCGGGTATCAGAAGGCATGGCTGCGCGCAGACATTCTGGCCGGTCTCATAGCGGCTGCTGTGGTAGTTCCCAAAGCAATGGCGTTTGCCACCATCGCCGGGTTACCGGTGCAGGTTGGCCTTTACGCGGCATTTGTCCCAATGGTTGTTTACGCGCTGTTGGGGACGTCCAGCCCGCTCAGTGTCAGCACAACAACTACCATTTCCATTCTCACCGCGGCTGAAATCGAAAAAGTAGCGCCCAACGGCAGACCTGAGGAATTGATAACAACCGGCGCTACACTTGCCGTTCTGGTGGGCGCCATGCTGATATTGGCATCACTGCTCCGGCTTGGTTTTGTTGCCAATTTCATTTCTGATCCAGTGCTGGCGGGTTTCAAAGCAGGCATAGGACTGGTCATCGTGGTTGACCAGCTACCAAAGCTGCTCGGCATTCACATAGAAAAAACCGGGTTCTTAAGGGACATTGGGTCGCTCATTCTGCATCTGCCCCAGACGTCACGCATTGCGCTGGCCATCTCCGTCGCCATGCTCATTGTCATGCTTCTACTGAAGCATTTTGCGCCGCGTGCGCCCGCGCCGCTCATTGCTGTTGCTCTCGGCATCGGTGCTTCTGGTCTCCTGGGTCTAGCGCATTATGGTATTTCCATGGTGGGTAGCATTCCACGCGGGCTCCCGCATTGGACATGGCCCAACGTAGGTTTGGTTGCACAGATGTGGCCGGGTGCAGCCGGCATTGCTCTCATGAGTTTTACGGAAAGCATCGCGGCAGCGCGTGCCTTCGCTAAACCAGGGGAGCCGCGTCCCTTGCCTAACAGGGAGTTGTTTGCAATCGGCGCGGCCAACATTGCAGGTGGCATGTTCAGTTCCATGCCGGCTGGTGGCGGCGCCACACAAACGGCGGTGAATCGCATTGCCGGGGCTGAAACTCAGCTCGCTGAACTTGTGACATCAGCGGCGGCTCTTGCCGTTCTCCTTCTACTTGCCCCCATCATCAGCTTGATGCCGAATGCGACTCTTGCCGCAGTTGTTGTCGTGTATTCGGTCGGCCTGATCAAGCCCGCCGAGTTTCGTGAAATCTTTCAAGTGAGAAAAACGGAATTTTACTGGGCCGTCGTCGCATTTGCCGGAGTTGCCCTTCTGGGAACGCTACGGGGAATTCTAGTGGCAGTCATTACCTCGCTGCTCGCCCTGGCTCAGCAAGCTTACAGTCCAGTGGTATATGCGATAGGGCGCAAGCGCGGTACTCACATTTTTAGACCGATCTCTTCCCAACATCCCGAAGACGAAACATGGCAGGGATTGCTGATGGTGCGTGTGGAAGGCCGGGTGTTCTTCGCAAACGCCCAGCGTGTCGGAGATCGGATGTGGACACTAATTGAGCAGGCGAAGCCTTCTGTCGTGGTGATTGATTGCAGCTCCATCATCGACATCGAGTACACCGCGCTCAAGATGCTGGGCGAAGCTGAAGGTAAATTGCAGCGTACCGGCATCATTCTCTGGCTTGCCGCTCTCAACCCTCACGTGTTTGACACGGTGCTGCGTTCGAGGATCGGCCAGATTTTAGGTCAGGATCGAATGTTCTTGAATGTTGAATCTGCAGTGGAGCGTTATGGCGATTCGAGGGTACGCAAAAACGGCTAGCGCAGAGTGGAGAAATCAGCATGGGACTCAGGAAGGTGATGGGATGAGATCTAAAGCACACAAACAGGTTAAAAAAAATAGCAAAAGCGGCCTTGGAACAACAAAAAAACTCAAACGAAAAGAGTATGAAAGGGAACTCGACCGGTTGCATGCGGAACTGGTGAAGCTGCAGGAGTGGGTGCTGGCAAAACGTCTCAGGGTCTGTGTTGTTTTTGAAGGGCGCGACGGCGCCGGCAAGGGCGGCACCATCAAGGCAATCACCGATCGCGTGAGCCCGCGAGTATTTCGTGTGGTGGCTTTACCGGCGCCGACTGAACGCGAGAAGAGCCAGATGTATGTGCAGCGCTACATACGCCATCTGCCGTCAGCCGGCGAGGTCGTGATCTTTGACCGTAGCTGGTACAACCGTGCAGGCGTGGAACGGGTGATGGGCTTCTGCACGGAAGAACAGGCACAGAAATTTCTGCAGGCGGTCCCCCTGGTGGAAAAGGCCATGGTGGATTCCGGGATCATTTTATTGAAGTACTGGCTGGAGGTGAGTTCCAAGGAACAAACTCGCCGTCTTGAATCACGCATCAACGATGCGCGCAAAGTCTGGAAGCTATCACCTATGGACCTTAAGTCTTATAGCCGCTGGTACGACTATTCAAGAGCGCGCGACGACATGTTCGGGGCAACAGACACTCAATTTGCGCCTTGGCATGTGGCCAATGCTGACGACAAAAAGCGCGTGCGCCTCAACATCATTACTCATCTTCTCAGCTACATTCCGTATCAGGATCTCCCACGCGAAAAGGTGAAATTGCCATCGCGCCAGAAGCCTCAGGGATACAAAGAAAAGGAATATTCCTACAAATATGTCCCGGAAACGTTTTGAGGGCCGTATTTACTTTCATCAATCCGGATGGCGCGAATGTGGCACCCAGGGCCGGGCTCCACAGGAGTGCTGGCAGCTTTTACAGTTCCTTGCTTTTGCGGGGGAATCGAGAATGGACTCGCGGATATTAATTGCTCGCGAGAGGATGGCAGAAAATGAATTCTTTAATCGGAAACTCCCCAACCCGGACTATCTTAGGGGTGTTGATGTTGTTGTCCTTTAGTGCCGGTGCGGAAAAGCCCGAAACCATACAGGCCCACGCCTTTGGAACAACAACCATGGCAGGAAGAAATTTCAATATAACCATCCGCATTGAGAGTTATTCCACGCCAGCCGACCAAAAGGTCCTTATCGATGCTTTTAGCAAGGGCGGTCACAACGCGCTGGTGGACGCATTGGCGAAGATGAAATCAAGAGGCCGTTTGGGAGTTACCGGGGACCTGGGCTACCAGATTGCTTACATCAGGAACATTCCCACGCCTAAAGGCCGCACCATCCGCATTATCACGGACCGTCCCATCAACATCGGTGAGGCCATGTACGGTACCCGCAGCCGGGACTATGACCTCTCACTGCTAGAACTCCATCTCGATGATGCCGATAAAGATAAGAGCACGGGCAACATGGTAGTGGGAGGCAGATTCAGGGTAGATAAAAAGAAAAAACAGATTGAATTCGAAAGCTACAAAGCCTCACCCTGGCGACTGACTGGAATCATGGAGCGATGAATTTAGTCTCCATTGCCACCACGGAATCAAGCTGCCCTTGCAGATCACTATGCCGCTGCGCTGGCTCAGGTGCCGGGGATACTGAAGCCGCACACATAGATCAAGATACTTCCCTATGCGCTTTTGAGTCAGATCAAGGCGCGCTGATGAAATGGCGGTCAAAGATGTCCTTTGGAACTTGCCGAAACAGGAAGTTGGGGTGGGTAGTCGGGGGCCAGACTCTCTTGGGAAATCGAGTGGCGGATCAACCGGCACAAGGGTGTGGTTTATCTCTCCAGGGCGAGTCGCCGAAGCCGAAGTCCCACTTGGCAGAGGCGGCCCGTAAGAGCTACCGACGGCAGTAATGCCAAGTTGGGGGATTGGCAGATTGAGCCAGAGACTTGAAGGAAAACGGCAAAGGGATGTAAAGGATTCTCATTCCCACAGACTTCTCACCACCTGCGCAAAGTGCCCTTGAAGGCATTCGAACTCGCATCCGTTTTTTGTTGAAGCGGTCTTTTTCAGATTTTCATCCATTCCTTGAAAGGGACTACTCACTAGGTCAACAGAGAAATCGGCAGTATTTAAGCATTCCTAAAGGCACCACTGCCCATTTCGTGCCACTTAACCCAAAAAAATGCCCGGAATCGGGCCATTCTGTGCGGAATCAAAGAACAATTCTCTGTGTGCCAATGGGGAGATTTCTGGTTGCTCGGCAGCAATCGTGTCCTTTGCGGCAACTCGCTAGATAGTGCCAGCTACCGCGCACTCATGCAAGATCAGCAGGCCGCGATGTCAAAGCTCGTTAGAAATGTCCCCATGGTTCGTACAACAAGAATGCTGTTGCGCAGAACGGGATAGGAGCCCTCTGTGGCGACACGTCTCAGTTTGGTTGATCCTGCCCAACCCGCGCAATTCTCACAACGACACTCACAAACGTGATTCACCCTGAAGGCACGGTGGAGGCGCGGAAAAAGGTAGGTGAGTCTCTTGCGCCTTGGGCTTCCCGACCGGAATCGGTTCTTCCCTGTATAGGCGGATAGTATTGCGAACTGCGGAAATTACCATAATCAGCAACATGCCGGAAATGCCGAGCGTGCCGGCGACGTCAAAAAGCCGGTGAGCGCGGCCGAAAAGATGCACAGTGGACTTCCACAACACCGCAAGATTGCCGATAGAGAGCAGGATGCGTAATTCCGTGGGCCCCATTTTGTAATAAGAGATCTTGAAGTCGCCCACGGCGTAGGTAGCCAGATAGATCTCTACTGACAACATGAGATAAGCGATCAGCAAGCCCAGCGCGACTGCCGGGGACATATATCTGGAAAGCGCGAGTCCGCCCAGCAAGAAGAATGCGCTGAAGGCGTCGACAATGTGATCGACGTAAAAGCCATACCGTGGACGTGAGTGATCGCGAAAGCGGGCCAGCGTTCCGTCCAGCGAGTCACCCAGCCAATTGAGCGCCAGGCAAAGAACAACCACCACTAACCCGAAGCGGTTACTAGCCGACCACCAATAAGCCGCGCCGGCCGCCGCCATGGAAAGCAAGCCGAGCAGGGTCAGATGGTCAGAGTTGATCCACGCAGGAGTTCTGGCAGCAAGCCAGATCAGGGTGCGTTTCTCCAGGTTGGCAAGGAAGCTTTGCTGGATCCGTTTGGCTTCGCGAAATCCCGGGTTCTTTGACCGGATATTGGGAATGGTTTGATTGGATGGCCGATGGTTGAGCATTTGAAATCACCTCAGATTCATGATTCGCTTGCGACCCGGAGCGCGATTGGAAAAGCCTTTCGGAAGGATCTGCGCTTTCCGCCAAATCCCGCCGCCGGTCGCTTGCTATGACGGCACAATGCTCCCGGACGAAATCAATCGGCAATGCACGCCTGCTCAACTGCGGGTAAAACCGAGGTCAACAGGTAAGCTGATGAAAATAAATTATTTAGCGACGCTCACGACCAGAAAGCCGAGCCAGTTGAGGTCAGAAAAGGCCGCTCGGCAATGCCGTGAAAGGTGCGCAGCATGGTACAGGGCTGAAGAATATCCTTGAGCAGCGAGGAGCGAGGCAGCAGAATGAGAAACCGTGTTCACTTATAAAGGCGTCGACCACATTGCGCTGGTAACTAGAAAGATGGCAGCCATGAAGACGTTTTATATTGAGAATCTGGGAATGGCCCTGGAGTACGAGGGCAAATCAAAGGCTGGCTACAACGTGGTGACGCTCAGGGCTGGCGAATCGCTAATCGACTTATTTGAAGCTTCACCTACGAATCCGGCGCCCACGGCCAACCTAAGCGAAGAGCACATCTGCCTATCTGCCACAGGATCAAGTATTTACGACGTGATCGCCACATTCAAGCGCAAAGGGATGGATCCCTCGCCGGCGGAGGTCAACAGCGGTTCGAAAGGGAAAGGGCTTTCCACGTGGGTACGCGATCCGGACGGTCATAAGATCGAAATCAAGATGGATTAATTGACGCGAACGGCAAAAGCTGTATGATAGGCACCTTAGTTTTGCACCGAGATTTGTGCAGGGTGGCGCTCAGGACAGGGGAGCGGGAAGCCTGCAAACATCGGCTTGGGACATGAACTTGTGCTTGGTACATGTCCTAATACGATCTTGCCCTGTACTAAGTAAAAGCTTCTAATCACAACTGTTTGAGTTAGTCAGTACGGCAAGAGAAAAATTAAAGATCAGTTGGCGAACCCTCAATCCGTCCCCCGAGTCGCCGATGCTCTAGATTTCTCCAGGAGAGTTTATGCAGATCGGTGTCTACGGTTGTGGTTATCTGGGAACTGTAGTGGCTGCGTGTCTTGCCGATTTTGGCGTGCCCGTGACAGCGTACGGAAGCGATTCGGTCAATACCACGTTGTTGGCCAGCGGCATTTTACCCTTCCATGAAAAGAATTTAAGTGACATTGTCCGCCGCGGCGTTCGCTCCGGGCGGCTCATGTATTCCACGCACCTGCAGTCGATGGTGCAGCGCGCCGAGATCATCTATCTCGCGGAAGACGCTAATCGTGACATGGAAGCGATCTCCATGGAAATTGCCAACTACTGTGATCACGGTCAGATTCTGGTCCTGGTGACACCTGTACCAGTGGGCACGGCGCATAGGATTGAAGAACGCCTGAAGGCTTCCGGAAAGAACATCACGGTAGTGTCCCATCCGCTGTTCCTGTCTGAAGGCTGCGCGGTGGAAGACTTCAACTGGCCAGACAGAATCGTTTTGGGAACAACTTCAAACGCGGCCGTGACCTCTTTGAAAGCTCTTTATCGACCGCTGGTGATGCGCGGCGTGCCGGTGATAGTAACCAGCCATCAGACAGCGGAGCTGGTGCGTGAAGCTTCAACGGCATTCTTGGCGACAAAAGTTTCCTTCATCAATGAACTTTCAAGTTTGTGCGAACGCATTAATGCCGATGCAGTTGATCTCTCTCTTGCGCTTGGACTGGATAAGCGGATTGCGCCACGTTCCTTGCAGCCTGGGTCGCTGGGCGGAAGCTTTACCGAATCGGACATGGACTCACTGGCCAACTTGGCGGCTGGTTCAGGCGTGTCACTCAAGATCCTGAGCGCGGCGCGTGAAGTGAACCAGGAATTCTGCGGACGCATTATGCGGAAAATCAACAGCGCCATGGGCTCTGTGGAAGGCAAGCAGGTCGGACTCCTGGGACTGGCATTCAAGCCCAATACAAATTCCGTTGTCAGTTCGGGCTCCATCCGCTTGGCGCGCAGCCTGATGGAAAGCGGCGCTCACGTGAAGGCATATGATCCCATTGCAATGCCGGACGCGCAGCAGGAACTGAGCGGCAACGTGCGCTATTGCGATTCAGCTTATTCCGTGGCGGAAGGCGCGGACGCGCTGGTTCTGGGCACAGGCTGGCCGGAATTCCGCACACTGGATTTTGACCGCATTCGGCGCATCATCCGCCACCCCGTGGTGGTGGATACCAAAAACCTGCTTGACGGTCCACGCATGAAAGCCCTGGGCTTTGAGTATATGGGCGTTGGCCGCGGCGCATAGCTTCAATCATCTTTAACGTGAAAGCCCCTGCTTTGTTGCAGGGGCTTTTTGCTGCGCTCAAGATTGTTCGTGCGAAACAAGTTAGAAGCAGGTGAAGTACGCGCCGCTGTTCCGGGATCAGGTCTCAGGTGATTATGCAGGCAGTTGGTGCCGAGTAAGCTAGGCCGTTCTTGCCACCTCATACAGATATTCCACGTAGGACATCACTGCGCCGTCAATGCCCTTTACCTGTGGATTGCTGGATTCGACCACATAGTATTCATTGGGAGCGTGCGCGCCGCTGCCATGGCCCAGGCCAAAGTGTCCAGCGGGCAGGCGCAGCGGATCGCCGGTGAAGACATAGCCCGGCCATGATCCGGCAAGTCGCGGCATTACGATGGGATCAATTCCGTTGCGTTTGTAAACGGCGTGTTCCGCGCGGACCAGTGCGGCGTCAGCCGGGGTAGAAGTAGGATCATAGCCGCCGGTCATGTTCACTTCGATGTCGCCAAAGCCGTTTTTGGCCAAGTGCGCTTTGAGCGCAGCCAGCGCATCAGCGGCGGTCATGTCTGGCACCAGGCGCATGTCCATCTTGGCTACGGCACGATGCGGCAGGACGGTTTTTCCGCCCGGGCCGGTGTAGCCGCCCACAAGCCCTTCAATATTTACCGTCGGCTTGGATACAAGCAACTCCAGCGATTCCTCAAAACTCACGTCATGCACCCAGTGCTCCACGCCCATCTGTTTCATGAGCGCTTTTTCGTCGAGTCGCCGCGCCGCTTCCGCCACCATAGCTTTCTCCTGCGCGGAGATAGGACGCGCCTTATCGGCAAAGCCGGCAATGGCGGGATCATTGCCGTCGGCAGAGACCAATGTGTTCAGCGCTTTAACCAGATGCCATGCGGGTGAATCGAGCCGCGCCTTGTTGCTGGAATGGATGTCCGCCTTAGGACCGCGTCTCCACTTCTCACCGCTGGAAACCAGTTCAAGTTCCACTACGCCCTTTGCGCCTAAAAATGCCGTAACTTGTCCGTCAGGATCTTGTGAGGCAAACGGCATAAAAATTCCCACTGTTTTCTTCAGCGCAGCCAGCACTTCCGGCCTGCGGACGACCTGGGGAAAATGCGGTGAGCCGATCTCTTCTTCGCCTTCGGCGACCAGAACAAAATTGACCGGCAGCTTGCGGCCTGCGCCACGGATAGCATGCAGCGCCGCCAGGAACGTAGCTTCCGGGCCTTTCTGATTCACCGCGCCACGTCCAACCACAACTTTGCCAAAGCCGGGTTTGTCCACAATGCGCGCCTCCCAAGGCGGTGACGACCATTCCGAGGGATCAACCTGCTTCACGTCATACATGAAGTAAAGCCCAAGAGTTTTAGGAGCGCCTGCGTCCAAGGTGGCAAAGATTCCCGGCTGGCCGTCCGTAGGGACTTTTGTGACCTGCTGGAATCCGGCATCGCGCAGCATCTGCATGGTGAGTTCGCAGCCTTCATTCATGCCGCGATTTTCCGCCGCGATGGAAGGCTGCTTGATCCATGTCTGCATGCGCTGCACGGTTTCATCATGCCGTTTAGCGATCTCAGCGCGAATCGGAGCAACGTCATCCTGGTATGCGCTAAGCCCAGCACTGGAACCGAGCATATCCGCGCGCGCCCAGCGCGGAAGAGCCATGGCTGCAGCTCCGGCGGCTGCGTTTACGAGAAAATGGCGACGGTCGAGCGGGTTGAGGATAGGGCTTTCTGCAGTTCCATTGTCTTGCCCGGCTGTATTTTGCAGAGCTTTGGGTTCGAAGTCGCTCGACATGAGGTTCTCCTTGGTATGGCTGCGCGACGGAGCTTTTCTGGCCCTACATCCTAAACTGCCAGGCCGCGATCCCGCCACCGGCATCTTGCTACCTAACCAGATTGGCTGCCCATCAGCTCTGCTGTTTATGGCCCACGGACTACGTAATTTTAAAAGCCGGTACGGTATTGACCCTATGGGACGAAGCGCAGCATACTAGAGGTCCCCTGCGTTAGGAGTGCCCTCTAATGTCGCTTCTTGCCACCCTTTCCTTCTTGGATGTCGCCATATTTGGTATAGCCTTCCTGGCTTTCGCGTTTCTCTTCGACCGCTTTTCCGGAAGAGAAGATACGGAAGCCCTGGCGCTGACTATGCATGAGATCAACACGGTAAAACCGGCGCCACAGGCTGCAAAAGCCAAAGCACGGGCAGCCGGCGCAGCTTAGTTTCTAAACATCCTTCTCAATGGCCAGGTGAATTGCGAAAGCAGCTCACAAGCGACTTTTGCGCCACCCTAAAACCTCTCTTTTACCACGGCCCAGAGGTGACGGCACGGGACTCCGGGCAAAGACCTTTATGTACGATACCGTACATATGTGTCCGGTATCGTACATAAGATGCGATTGAAGGCGTATTATTAAGGTACATCTTTAAACGCAGGCTGTTATGAAGCTACTTGCGCCTTGAGATGCGGGTCGTTTCGATCTCGCGAATCATTGCCAAGGAGCCGCATCATGTCTTCAGCCGTTGAACCACGTCCCACTTACAAAAACGACATTCTACGTTCACTACCCAGAGCGGAAATCGACCGCCTTGCGCTTCATCTTACCGCTTTGGAACTCAACGTGAATCACAACCTGCAAGAGCCCGATGAGGAGATCACCCATGCGTATTTCCTGGAGAGCGGGCTGGCGTCAGTAGTCGTGGAAATGACCGATGGCGGAACGGTTGAGACCGCCATATCCGGGAAAGAAGGCATCGTTGGGTTTTCCGTGTTGCTGGGCACCAAAAGCATGCCAACGCGCACCTTCATCCAGATTGCCGGCGAGGGCTACAAGATCAAAGTCAAGCGGCTCATGGAAGAGTTTGGGAATTCCCCAACGCTGCGGAAGAATATCAATTTCTACATTCAAGCCTCTTTGATGCAAACCGCGCAGACTGCCGCCTGCAACCGCCTGCACGATATTGCGGAGCGGCTTGCCCGCTGGCTGTTGATGTGCCATGACCGCATGGAATCCGATAGCTTCTATATTACGCATGAATTTCTGGGACACATGCTGGGAACGCCTCGTTCCACCGTAACGCTGGCCGCCGGAATCCTGCAAAGGGCGGGTTTAGTGAGTTATTCGCGGGGAAAAGTAAACATCCGTGACCGCCAGGGCCTGGAAAAGGTGTCGTGCGAGTGTTACAGCACTTTGCGCAAACAGTTTGAGGAACTGGGCATTTCTGCGTCCCAGCAAAAAATTCTTCTCCCCCCGCGAATAAGGCGAGGCAGCGTAGACGCGTAATTCGGTCGCTCGGCGATCCCGCTTCCTTCTGAAAAATTGTTTTACACAGCGAGGAACCTTGAGCGTTGAAACAACAAATCCAAAACCCTGAAGCAGGAAATTGTGCCAGCTTGGTGCGTCGGTAATTTCAGTGCGCCGCTCCCCGCCTGTAGGGGCGAGCTGCTGAAGCTCTTCTCTCGGTTGCACGTACTCGTTTCGCGCTGATACCTTATTCTTTAGTCCTTTCATTCCTTCCTAAGGAACAACGAACAAGGAACAACGAACAACAGTGCCCAAAATTCAGCGTGCAATCCTGAGCGTTACCGATAAGACTGGCTTGGTGGAATTTGCCCAGAAACTGGCCGCACTCAACGTGGAGCTGGTCTCCACCGGAGGCACGGCCAAGCTGCTGCGCGAAGCCGGCGTCACGGTAAAAGACATCTCCGATCTCACCGGCTTTCCCGAAATGCTGGATGGCCGAGTCAAGACGCTGCACCCCAAAGTTCACGGTGGAATCCTGCATATCCGCGGCAATCCCAGCCACGTGGCGGCGGCCAAAGAGCACGGCATTCAGCCTATCGATATGGTGGTGGTAAATCTGTACGCGTTTGAGAAGACCGCTTCCAAGCCTGGCGTGCACTTTGACGAAGTAATCGAGAATATCGACATTGGCGGCCCGTCGATGGTGCGTTCCGCCGCTAAGAATTTTCGTGACGTGGCGATTGTGACCTCGCCCTCTGACTACGCGGCCATCGCACAGGAAATGGCCAACTCCGGCGGAGAACTTGGGCTGGCGACACGTTGGCGTTTGGCGCAAAAAGCTTTTGCTACCACCGCGGCTTATGACAGCGCGATTGCCGCCACCCTGGCCGGCACCTCCCTTAGCGAAAACGCCAAAGGCTTTCAGCTTCCCCAGGCAGCAACTGACGGCAATGACTTCCCGGCGGTTCTGCGGTTTTCGTTGAACAAAGCCATGGACCTGCGTTATGGAGAGAACCCGCACCAGCGCGCCGCCATGTATTCTGACGGCTCAGGCTCGGGCGTAGCCAACGGCAAACAGCTTCAGGGCAAAGAGCTCTCGTTCAACAACATTGTGGATCTTCAGGCGGCTTGGGACTTGGCGCAGGAATTCGAGGAGACAGCATGCGCCATTATCAAGCACACCAATCCCTCAGGCTGCTCCACGGGCAAGACGCTGGTAGAGGCGTATATGCGCGCCAAGGAAACCGATCCAGTTTCGGCCTTTGGCGGTGTGGTCGGCGTAAACCGTGTGATTGATGGCGCAGCGGCGGAAGAGATGGCCAAGCTGTTTCTGGAGGCCATTGCCGCGCCGGGCTATTCGGCTGAAGCGAAAGAAAAATTCGCTACCAAAAAGAACCTGCGGCTGGTCGAAGTGAAGCCAAGTACGCAAAAGTTTGCCATGAAGCAGGTTTCCGGCGGCATGCTGGTGCAGGATGCGGACGTTCGTCCCTTGACCCAGGCCGATCTCAAGATCGCTAGCACGCGGCAACCCACTCCGGAAGAGATGCGTGCGCTGCTGTTTGCCTGGAAAGTCTGTAAACATGTGAAATCGAATGCCATTGTTTATGCCCGGGAAGGGCAGACCGTAGGCGTCGGGGCAGGCCAGATGTCCCGCGTGGATTCATGCAAGATTGGCGCTATGAAAGCGATCTTACCTTTGCAGGGCACGGTGGCGGCTTCTGACGCGTTTTTCCCGTTTCCGGACGGCGTGGAAGAGATTGCCAAGGCCGGCGCAACGGCCATTATCCAGCCCGGCGGCTCCATGCGCGACCAGGAAGTTATTGACGCGGCGAACCGCCTCGGCCTGGCAATGGTGCTCACTGGTGTGCGCCACTTCCGTCACTAGTCAAGAATTGTAATCACGTGCCGAAAGGGCGGAACTAAGGTCTAAAATTAGACAAGTGAATAGCCGCCACCGGAAGTGGCGCCTGTGCATCCAATAAGAGGGTATTTCGGTTCGCTCTATGACTTTCATAAAAACGTGCATTTTTCTCCCCGGGCTGCTTCTGCTCACAACCACCAGCATGTTTGCCCAGCAGAACGCGCCAAAGTCTCAGCCGCCTGCAAAAACTGCTCCATCTAAGAAAGATGCCGCTCCCACACAGCAGGGTCCGGCTGCCAAGGCCACACCGGATCAGCCCAAAGCGGACAAGAAGCCCGATCAGGCTGCGGCTTACTATCATTTCTCTCTGGCGCACATGTATGAAGAAATGATGGCGATGTACGGGCGCTCAGAATTCGCCACTAAAGCCATTGAAGAGTACCGGCTGGCCATTGAGAACGATCCTTCCTCGGAATATTTGAATGCGTCTCTGGCGGAACTCTACGCCAAGACCGGACGCATTCGCGACGCGGTGCTGGAAGCTCAAGACATTATCAAGCGCGACCCTAACAATCTGGAAGCTCATAAGCTGCTGGGACGAATCTACCTGCGCTCGTTGGGCGATCTGCAGCCAGGAACGCAGTCGCGTGAAGTGCTCACACTCGCCATCGAGCAATATGAATCCATTACCAAGATTGAGCCTAAAAACGCGGACAATCACCTGTTGCTGGGACGCCTGTATTTCCTGAACAAAGATGCAGTCAAAGCGGAAACCGAATTCAAGTCCGCGCTCAATCTTGATCCGAATTCTGAAGAAGCCATCACCAACCTGGCCTATCTCTATAACGATGAAGGCGCCAACAACAAAGCCGCCGACTTGTTGAAGACTGTGCCGGAAGGCCAGCGCTCCGCCAAGATTTATTCCGCTCTGGGAACCACTTACGAGCAGCAGAAGGATTATAAGAAGGCTATTGCCTCCTTCCGGCAGGCCTTGGCCATGGACAAGGAAAACCTGGACGCCATGCGCGGTCTGGCCCAGAACCTTGCCAATGACAACCAGATTGATGCCGCGCTGGACG